>CAXNKO010000169.1:0-5440 GCA_964202685.1 Caulobacterales bacterium | reverse complement strand
GTTTCAAACGGGGGATCAATTATGCGGAACACTGGATCGGCGCTCTGGATTGCAGGCGTCCTGGTGATGAGCGGGCTTGGGCTGGCCGGCTGCGCCACCAAGAAATTCGTCAATGAGCAGGTGGCGCCGGTGACCGATCGCCTCCAATCGCAGGAGGCCAAGCTCGGCACCCTGGAACGCTCCGTCCAGGACGCCATGGCCCGCGCCGAGGCGGCCGGCAAGTTGGCCGAGGGCAAGTTCGTCTATTCGATGGTGCTGAACGATGACGGCGTGCGCTTCGCCACCGGCCGCTCCGAGCTGAGCTCCGAAAGCGAGACCCGGCTGCTGGAGCTGGCCGAACGGCTGAAGTCCGAAAACCGCAATGTGTTCATCGAAATCCAGGGCCACACCGATTCCACCGGCTCGAAGGCCTTCAACGACCAGCTTGGCCAGGCCCGCGCCGAGTCCGTTCGCCGCTACTTGAACCTCCAGGGCGTCGCCCTGAACCGCTTGGCGGTGATCTCCTACGGCCCCGACGCGCCGGCGGCGACCAACGACACGCCGGAAGGCCGCGCCGCCAACCGCCGCGTCGTGGTGATCGTCATGCAGTAGGCTCGTGCATCGATCCAAACGCAGGCGACAGCCGAGGCTTGGAAAATTGATGCATAAACAAAAATCTAGTGATCCGTTGCATGAACGAAGTGAATGTGTCGGAGCACTAGGTGGCCGCCGTCGCGCTCTATTGGGTGGCGAGTTTGCCGGTGCGTGGCCGTTGGGCGACCCGCCGGGTCTCAAGGCTCGGCGGGGTCAGCGCGCTCGGCGCGCCGGTGGAAACCCGCCGCCACCGCCACTCATAGGCGCGCAGCCACACCCAGCCGCCCGCCGTCAGCCGCCGGGGCAGTAGCGCGAAACTGCGGATCCAGGGCTGTTCGACCGTCGTCATCTTTCCGGCTCGTCATCCTCGTTGAGAATCAACAGCATAATGCGGCCGCGAGCACCAAGAATGCGATAACAACTTCGCGCCCGGAAAACTGCGTCGCCCGGTGTTGCACGAATGCCGCAACCGGTCAGGCCGCGCCTGGCGGATAGGCGTGATTTCCGCCCCACGGATCCGCCACCGCGCCGTCCTCGAGATAGCTCGGCCCCACCGGAACCTTGCCGTGGCCGTCGGGGACATCGAGGACGTAGGTCGGCTGGCAGAGGCCGGAATAATGCCCGCGCAGGGCCCGCATCAGCCCTTGGCCCTCGGTGAGGCCGGTGCGGAAATGCCCCGTGCCGGGCGCCAGGTCGGCGTGGTGCAGATAGTAGGGCTTGATCCGGGTCTCCACGAACGCCCGCATCAGCGCCCCCAGCACCTGCGGATCGTCATTGACCCCGCGCAGCAGCACCGTCTGGCTGACCATTGGCAGGCCGGCGTCCACCAGCCGCCCACAGGCCGCCCGCGCCGCCGGCGTCAGCTCCCGCGGGTGATTGGCGTGCAGGGCCACATAGACCGCCTGGGTGGGGCTCTTCAGCGCCGCCGCCAGCTCCGGCGTCACCGCGGCCGGATCGGCCACCGGCACGCGGGTGTGGAAGCGCAGCACCTTCACGTGCGCGATGGCCGACAGCCGTCGCACCAGGTCCGCAAGCCGCCGCGCCGACAGCACCAGGGGATCGCCGCCGGTGAGGATCACCTCCCAGATTTCCGGCCGCCCGGCGATATAGGCCAGGGCCGCATCCAGCGCCGCCGGCGTCAGCGTCCCGCCCTGCGGCCCCACCGTCTCGCGCCGGAAGCAGAACCGGCAATAGACCGCGCAGGCGTGGGTGACCTTCAACAGCACCCGGTCGGGATAGCGGTGGACGATCCCCTCCACCGGGCTGTGGACGTCGTCGCCGATGGGGTCGGCGCGCTCGTCGGGATGGGCCGTGAGCTCGGCGGCCTGAGGCAGCATCTGCAGGCCGATGGGATCGCCCGGATCGGCGGGATCGATCAGCGCCGCGAACGCCGGCGTCACCGCCACCGCATAGCGCGCCGCCACCGCCGCCAGCGCGGCCACCCGCTCGGGCGCGATCAGGCCGGCGTCGGCGAGGGCGGCGGGGGTGCGAAGGGCGGTCATGGGCGGAAAGGCGCGCGAAGCCGGCCCAGCGTCAAGGCGTCTCTGCGTCAAGACGTCTGCGCCACCGGCGTCCAGATCACCTGCTCGATCCGCGTCGCCCCCGTGGCCAGCATCACCAGCCGGTCGAAGCCCAGCGCCGCGCCGGACGCCGGCGGCATCACCGCCAGGGCGGCGAGAAAATCCTCGTCGATGGGATAGCGCTCGCCATAGATGCGGGCCTTCTCGTCCATCTCCAGGCCGAACCGCCGCCGCTGCTCCACCGGATCGGTGAGTTCCCCGAAGGCGTTGGCCAGCTCCACCCCGCAGGCATAGAGCTCGAACCGCTCCGCCACCCTTGGATCGGACGGCTTGGGCCGCGCCAGCGCCGCCTCAAGGCTGGGGTACTCATAGAGGATCGTCGGCCGGCCGATTCCCAGCCGCGGCTCCACCCGCGCCACCAGCACCCGGCTGAAGATGTCCGACCAGCCGTCGTCGGCCGCTGCGCGCACCCCGGCCGCCGTGGCCGCCGCCGCCAGGGCGTCGCGCTCCAGGCTGGCCATCAGGTCGATGCCGGCGAAGGCCTCGAACGCCTGCGTCACCGTGACCCGCTCCGGCGCCGCGAAGGGGTCGGCCTCGCGCCCCCGCCAGCTCAGCACGCGCGCCCCCGCCGTCTCCGCCGCCAGGGCCAGCAGCGCCGCGCAGTCGTCCATCAGCGCCTCGTAGGGCGCGCCGGCCCGGTACCACTCCAGCAGGGTGAACTCCGGATGGTGCAGCGGCCCGCGCTCGCGGTTGCGCCACACCCGGGCGAAATCGAAAATCCGCCGCTCCCCCGCCGCCAGCAGCTTCTTGGCCGCGAATTCCGGCGAGGTGTGCAGATAAAGCGGTCGGCGTCCCCCGTCCGGCCCGATCGCCTCGGTGGCGAAGGCGTGCAGGTGCGCCTCATTGCCTGGCGAGACCTGCAGGGCGGCCGCCTCCACCTCGACGAATTCCCAAGCCTCGAACCGGGCGCGCACCGCCCGGGCGATGCGGTTGCGGGCCATCAGGAACGGCCGGCGGTCGGCGTGGACCTCAGGCGTCCACCAGGGCGAAGACTGTTGATCGCTCACCGCCCCGGCCCCCATAACGGTCCCCATGGCGCGAAGAAACTGGCGGTCCTGGCCGCGGTCGCTATAGAAGCGCCCAAATCATCGCCAGCCGCGGACCGCCGGGTCCGCGCGGAATTTCGAGGTAAGTGCATTGAAGGTCGCCGCCAGCTCGCTCCGGAAAGGGTCCGTCGTCGATATGGACGGCAAGCTCTATGTGGTCCTGTCCGCCGAGAACATCCACCCCGGCAAGGGCACCCCGGTCACCCAGCTAAACATGCGCCGCATCTCTGACGGGGTGAAGGTCTCCGAACGCTACCGCACCACCGAGCAGGTGGAGCGGGCCATCGTCGACGACCGCGACCACACCTTCCTCTACAAGGACGGCGAGGGGTTCCACTTCATGAACCCGGAAACCTACGACCAGCTCACCGCCAGCGTGGAGATGGTGGGCGACGCCGCCCCCTATCTGCAGGAGAACATGACCGTCACCCTCTCCACCCACGAGGGCGTGGCCATCGCCCTGGCCCTGCCCCGGCTGGCCACCTTCGAGGTGGTGGAGACCGAGCCCTCGGTGAAGGGCCAGACCGCGTCGTCCTCCTACAAGCCGGCCATCCTCTCCAACGGCCTGCGCACCATGATCCCACCCTATATCGCGCCCGGCACCCGCATCGTGGTGCTCACCGAGGACGGCTCCTACCAGGAGCGGGCCAAGGATTAGGGCGCGGGCGAAGCTTTCGCCGCCGGCGCGGGGTCCGGCTCGACGGCGGCCGCGACGCCCTGGCGATCCTCCTCGGCAAGCTGCGCCGCGTGCTTGGTCAATGGGATCGGCGCCGACTGGCCCGCCGCCAACGGGTTCGCCCAGGGATTCATCCCCACGCAATAGCCGCTCAGATTGCCACACTGGCGGATCTCGCCGGTGCGGCTGTCCACCACCACGATGACCTCGTCGTCGTCGGCCAGCACCGCGGCGGCCGGGTCCTTGGGCGCGTCGGCGCGCAACATCTGCGCCCACAGCCGGCCGGGGGAATAGACGCCGACGCCGAGGTAGCGGCCTTGCTCGGTCCCGCCTGACCCGGGCGAATCATTGACCTTGTCGCAGCCGGCCAGCCCTGTCAGAGCCATGACACCCAGGGCTGTCAGAACAGGCATGCGCCGCAAGGTCATTGGCCGCTCCTTCGATTCTCAACCTCAAGTATCAGAATCCAGGCTTCGCGACCATCAGATAGGCGATATCCCCCGATACCAACGCAACTTTAACGTCCTGACTTTACCCTAGGTCGTCTGGGAGCAGGGGCGCGTATGGAAGCTATCGACGACCGGTTGAGCCTGGACGCGACCGCCGCCCTGGCGATGCGTCGGCGCTCGACGGCGCTCAGGCTGCTGCTGATGGGCTTGATAGCCCTGCTGCTCGGCACGGTGGGTCACTGGACCCACGCGCCGATCTGGTGGGGACTCTATGCGGGCCTGCAGCTGTTCCTGGTGCGCGCCGAGCAGCGCGCCCCCCAATGGGGCGCCGCGCCGCTGTACGCCGCCAGCTTCGCCAGCTTCGCGGTGGCGGGGGCGCCGGCCTGGCACATGTGGACCCAGATCGGCGCCATGGGCCCGCCGGCGGCGGTGATGTTCCTTTGCGGCATGCTGGCGCAGCTGATCGCCTCGTCCCTGGGCGCGCGCCGGCTGTTCCTGGCCTCGGCCGCGCCCCTGGTGGGCTATTTGATCATCGTGCCAACCCTGGCGTTCGGACCTGCCCGGCCGGTGGAAGCCCTGAGCATCCTGGCCTGCGCCCTGCTGCTGATCACCTATCTGGCGGTGCTCTGGCGCGGCCAGCAGCGGGTGCTGGAAAGCGTCGAACACAACCGCTGGCAGGCCGAGCGCGCCAACCGCGCCAAGACCGAGTTCCTGGCCACCATGAGCCACGAGATCCGCACGCCGATGAACGCCGTGCTGGGCGCGGCCGACCTCCTGGGCCGAACCGAGCTTTCGGAGGAGCAGCAGGGTCATGTCGCCATGCTCACCGATGCCGGGACCGTGCTCATGCAGGTGCTCAACGACGTGCTTGACCTCTCCAAGATCGAGGCCGGCATGCTGGAGATCGACCGCGCCGTCGTCGATCTTCCCGCCTTCGTGCAGCAGTGCGCCAGCGTCTGGCGGCCGCGCGCGCTCGATGCGGGCCTGGAGCTGCGGGTCGAAATCCCCGCAGGGGCGCCGCGCTTCGTGGTGATCGACCCCGTCCGCACCGGCCAGGTGCTCTTCAACCTGGTCTCCAACGCGCTGAAATTCACCGCCGAGGGTGCGATCACCCTG
>CAXNKO010000168.1:0-5477 GCA_964202685.1 Caulobacterales bacterium | reverse complement strand
TGCGGTCGGCGGCGGTTTGCGGGGGTGTGGCGGGGGTGCTCATGCGGACAGTTTAGGCCCAGCCCGACGCCGGCGCCACGGCTTCGTCAGAGTCTTCGTCAGAGGCGGGGGTGCGGCCAACCGGCACGCAACGTTCAGCGCTTGCGGCGCGAGTCCCGGATACGCGCCGCCAGGCTATCGGCCCCCTTCGGCTGGTCGGCGGGTTTGGCCGGGCGGATGGCGCCGCGCCCGCGCTGCTTCCGTCCGCGGGACGCCCGCCGCCGGGCGCGCCGCAGGAGGCGGAACGCATAGGATTCCAGCGTCGGCCAGGCCAGCAGCCCGACGAAAATCACCACCACCAGATAGGCCCAGGCCGGCACTTAGATCTCCAGGCGCTCCACCCCCGGCAATCGCGTCACCCTTCGGACCCTCAAGGGGCGGGGCGCTTGATGCCGGGCTCCAGATTGGCGACCACGCTGCGGGCGTCGAAGGCGGCGGGATCATCGGCCGGCTTGGGGCCGGCGCGCATCAGGATCTCGGCCGAGGCCTCGAAGCGGTCGATGGTGCGCACGTCCAGGCGATCGGCCCAGAACGGGCCGCCCCAGAACGGATCCCAGCCGCGCCAGCCGAAACCCTGTCGGTGATAGCGCCAGGCCGGCCGCCAGGCGCCGTAGCGGGGGCCGTACGCATAGAAGGGCTCCGGCTCCACATAGGTGCGCGAGCGCTTCTCGGTGTTGCGATCGACGATGGCGAACCCGTCGCGCCCCTGGGCCAGGGTGAGCTCGGCGGCCCGGTACAGCAGATAGGTCTCCACCGTCTCGCGCGAGGTCAGGCTGTTGCCGTTGAAGCTGATCCGCCAGCGGTCGGTCTCGATCCGCTGCTCGCTGAACCCCGCCGATGCGGCCTTGCCGGCCACCCGCGGCTGATAGGGGGTCGGCGTCGTGCAGGCGGCCAGCCCAGCCGCCAGGACCAGGGCGGCGACAGCGAACTTTCTGACCATCTTGGTTCTAACTCCGCAAACGTCCCTCGAAGGATGTTCACTCATGGCTGAAACTCGCACGCCGGGGGCATGGTTGCACCCCCGGCGTCAAACACTCAAACCGAATTGCCGGCGAGCATCCAGACAATGCGGCCCAACGACCCGAACAGCAGCACGGCGACGGCCAGGGCCTGGATCAGGAAGCCCGGGCCGCGCTTCTTCGGATCGGCGGCATAGCCCCGCGCATAGAGGATGCGGCCGACGATCCACACCACCCCGGCGCCGGCGGCGACCTGGACGTCCCAGTAGATGGCGAACAGCCACAGCGAGACCAGGAACAGCGGAAGCCATTCCAGGGTGTTCAGATGGGCGCGGATGGCGCGTTCCAGGCCCTCGTCGCCGGTCATGGCCGGCGCGTTGATGCCCGACTTCATCCGCGCGCGGCCGACCTGCATGGCCATCCAGAAATAGGCCAGCAGGGACAGCAGGCTGACCAGTGCGACGAGACTGTATTTTTCCATGACGTCTTCCCCCTGTTTGGCCGGTTGAATGGGCCGGTCAGGGCGAAGCTTGCCACGAAGGCGCCGGCGCGGGAACCTAATCCGTCAGGCGCGGGCGTCCCGGCGGGCCTTCACCCGCAGCCGCAGGGCGTTGAGCTTGATGAAGCCCGCCGCGTCGCGGTGGTCATAGGCGACCTTGCCCTCCTCGAAGGTGACCAGGTCCTGGTCATAGAGGGAATAGGGGCTGGTGCGGCCGATCACCGTCACATTGCCCTTATAGAGCTTCACCCGCACCTGGCCGCTGACCATGGCCTGGGAGTGGTCGATGGCCGCCTGCAGCATCTCGCGCTCCGGGGCGAACCAGAAGCCGTTGTAGATCAGGCTGGCGTAGCGGGGCATCAGCTCGTCCTTCAGGTGCATGGACCCGCGGTCGAGGGTGATGGATTCGATGCCCCGGTGGGCGGCCAAGAGGATGGTCCCGCCCGGCGTCTCATAGACGCCGCGCGACTTCATGCCGACGAAGCGGTTCTCCACCAGGTCCAGCCGGCCGACCCCGTTGTCGTGGCCGAGCTCGTTCAGCCGGGCGAGCAGGGCCGCCGGCGACAGGCGCTGGCTGTCGATGGCGACCGGATCGCCCTTCTCGAAATCCACGGTGAAGATGGTGGGCGCGTCGGGGGCGTCCTCGGGCGCGATGGTGCGCATATAGACGAACTCCGGCGCCTCGACCGCCGGATCCTCCAGCACCTTGCCCTCCGAGGAGGAGTGCAGCAGGTTGGCGTCGACGCTGAACGGCGCCTCGCCGCGCTTGTCCTTGGCGATCTGGATCTGGTGGGTCTCGGCGAAGGCCAGCAGCGCCTCGCGGCTCTTGAATTCCCACTCCCGCCACGGCGCGATCACCCGGATGTCCGGCTCGAGGGCGTAATAGGCGAGCTCGAAGCGGACCTGGTCATTGCCCTTGCCGGTGGCGCCGTGACAGACCGCGTCGGCGCCCAGCCTGCGGGCGATCTCGATCTGCCGCTTGGCGATCAGCGGCCGGGCGATTGAGGTGCCCAGCAGGTACTGGCCCTCATAGACGGTGTTGGCCCGGAACATGGGGAAAACGAAGTCGCGGACGAATTCTTCCCGCAGGTCCTCGATGAAGATGTTCTCCGGCTTCACCCCGGCGTTCAGCGCCTTGGCCCGGGCCGGCGCCAGCTCCTCGCCCTGGCCCAGGTCGGCGGTGAAGGTGATCACCTCGGCGCCGTACTCGGTCTGCAGCCATTTGAGGATGATCGAGGTGTCGAGGCCGCCGGAGTAGGCGAGCACCACTTTCTTGATCGGCGGTTCGGCGGACATGGGACATGGTCCTGTGGGACGGGGGGACGAAAGGACGCCGCCTTTAAGGGCGAAGCCGGCTCCGGTTCAAGGGGGCGCGGCCTAGACGGTGACCTGGGTGCCCATTTCCACCACCCGGCCCGGCGGAATCTTGTAGAAGTCGGTGGGGTTGGCGGCGTTCTTCATCAGGAAGATGAACAGCTTGTCCTGCCACAGCGGCATGCCCGAATGGGCGGAGGGCACCACCGAGCGGCGGCCGAGGAAGAAGCTGGTGGCCATGATGTCGAACTTCAGCCCCAGCCGGCGACACAGCCCCAGGGCCTTGGGCACATTGGGGCTCTCCATGAAGCCATAGGCGATGATCACCCGGGTGAAGTCATCGTTGATCGGCTCGATGGTCACCCGCTCGTCGTCCTGCACCCGGGGCGTCTCGGCGACCCGCACGGTCAGGATGACGTTTTTCTGGTGCAGCACCTTGTTGTGCTTGAGGTTGTGCATCAGGGCCACGGGGGCGACGTCCGGTTCGGAGGTCAGGAACACCGCGGTGCCCGGCGCCCGATGCGGGCTGCGCGCCCTGAGAATCTCGGAGAGTTCATCCAGGGGCACGCTGTCGCGGCGGCTCTTCTCGTTGAGGATCTGCGCCCCGCGGGTCCAGGTCCACATGACCACCACCAGGGCGGCGCCCAGCACAATCGGCAGCCAGGCGCCCTTGGGGATCTTCAGCAGGTTGGAGCTGATGAACACCAGGTCGATGGCGCCGAACGCGCCCGCGCAGAGCCCCGCCTGCCAGGTCGGCCGTTTCCACATGTAGCGGATGATCACGAAGAACAGCAGGGTGTCGACGAACATCGCCCCGGTCACCGCGATGCCATAGGCCGCCGCCAGATTGGACGAGGTGCGGAACATGAACAGCAGCGTCAGCACGCCGACCAGCAGCAGGGTGTTGACCTGCGGCACATAGATCTGACCGGCCTGGGTCTCGCTGGTGCGGCGAATGTCGATGCGCGGCAGCAGGCCGAGCTGCACCGCCTGCTGGGTCATGGAGAAGGCGCCGGTGATCACCGCCTGGCTGGCGATCACGGTGGCGGCGATGGCGAGCAGCCATACCGGCCAGTAGACGGCGTCCGGAATCATCTGGAAGAACGGGTTCTCGCGGGCTTCGGGGTGCGACAGCACCAGCGCCCCCTGGCCCAGGTAGTTCAACACCAGCGCCGGCAGCACCAGGGCCAGCCAGGCGGCCCGGATCGGCCGTTTGCCGAAGTGGCCCATGTCCGCATAAAGCGCCTCGGCCCCGGTCACCGCCAGGAAGACGCTGCCCAGGATGATGAAGCCCAGGAAGCCGTTGTCGATCAGGAACAGCACCCCGTAGTGGGGCGACAGGCTGCGGAACACCGAGACGTCGTCGGCGATGTGATAGACGCCCAGCACCGCCAGCACCAGGAACCACAGCGCCGTCACCGGGCCGAACAGCCGCGCCACGCTGGCGGTGCCGCGGGACTGAACGACGAACAGGGCGATCAGGATGGCCGCCGCCGCCGGCAGCACGAAGGGGGCGAGCTGGGGCCCGATCCCCGGTATCTCCTTCATGCCCTCCATGGAGCCCAGCACCGACACCGCCGGGGTGATGATGCCATCGGCGTAGAACAGGGCCGCGCCCAGCATGCCCAGGAAGAACACCATGACCGAACGGCGCGGCATGACCCGCTGCGCCAGGGCCATCAGGGCCAGGGTGCCGCCCTCGCCCTTGTTGTCGGCCCGCATCAGGAACACCACGTACTTGACCGTGACGATGAGGATCAGCGCCCAGGTGATCAGCGACACCACCCCCAGCACCGCCAGTTCGGTGTCGCCGCTGTGACTGTGGGCCAGGGCCTCGCGCATGGCGTAGAGCGGGCTGGTGCCGATGTCGCCGAACACGACACCCACCGAACCGAGCGCCAGGGCCCAGAAACTGTCGCTACGGGCGCCATGCGGCGTATCCGCCGGCTCCGGCGCGGCGCCGGTCGGGTCAACCATTAACTGTCTCCGGGAACATGAGGGGCGCTGTTCCCTATGGCGGCCCGATGCCGTCTCGCGGCGGGCGCGATACACCCTTTCCCAAGCCCATTCAATGGCGGGGGCCGGGCGACTTGACGCGGCGCGCCGATTCGCCACCTTCGGCGCGTGCAAGGGACCAGCGAAGGGCAGGGCATGGACCGCAGACTGGCGCTGATCACCGGCGCATCGGCCGGCATCGGCGCGGCGTTCGCCAGGATCTATGCCGCCCACGGCTATGACATCGCGCTCACCGCCCGCCGTCAGGACCGCCTGGACGAGCTGGGCGAGGAGATTCGCCTGCGCCACGGGGTGGAGACCCTGTCCATCGCCGCCGACCTCGCCGATCCGCAGGCCTCGGCGGGGATTGTCGAGCGGCTGACGGCCCATGGCCGCACGGCGGACGTGCTGGTCAACAACGCCGGCTACGGCCTGCCGGGACGCTATGTCGACGCCGAATGGGCGGACCACGCCGCCTTCCTGCAGGTGATGGTGACCGCGCCCTGTGAACTGGCCCGGCGGCTGGTCCCGGGCATGCTGGAGCGGCGCTTCGGGCGGATCGTCAATGTCGCCAGCCTGGCGGGTCTGGTCCCAGGTTCGGCCGGGTCCACCCTCTATGCGGCCAGCAAGGCGTTCCTGGTGCGGTTTTCCCAGAGCCTGCACCTGGAGAC
>CAXNKO010000167.1:0-5480 GCA_964202685.1 Caulobacterales bacterium | reverse complement strand
TGGATGGCTAACTTACCGCCTATGGGCCTTCGCCGGGATTAGCGGTGAAAGGGCCGGTTTATCCGGGCAGGGCGCCAGGTAGAGGCGCGTTCATACGCAAACGCCGCCGGCGTGAACCGGCGGCGTCCGTGTTTGCAGACTGCGCCGACGGCTATTCGTCGCCGAAGGTCTTCTTGAAGGAAATCCCCCACATGCGGGGCTCGCCCGGCATGGCCACCTGGATGCCGCCCACCGAGCCGCCGTCCACTGCGGCGAAGGCGTACTGCTTGTCGAAGGCGTTGGTGACGAACACCGAGACGGTGAGTCCCTTGTCTTCAAGCTTGTAGTCCGCCGACAGGTTCATCAGCCCCAGGTCGTTGCTGCCGTTGGAATATTGCGCGCTGGCCGAGGGCAGCAGCTCCTTGATCACCGCCGGATCCAGGAAGGGGTTCTGGAACCGCGGCGACGGGTTGGCGTGGCTGGTGTAGGCCCAGCTGGCGGTAAGGCCCAGGTCGCCGGGGCCCACCGGGAAGGCGTAGCGGGCGTTGAGGCTGTACATGTGCGGCGGATTGGCGAACCGCTCGCCCGACGCGTCGATCGGCGGCCGGCCACCCAGCTGCAGTGCGCCCAGGAACTTGTTATAGGTGCCCTTGATGTAGGAATAGGTGGCGTTCAGCGTCAAGCCGTCGATGGGCACCGCGGTGATCTCGGCCTCGAAGCCCTTGATCTTCGCGGTGGCGGCGTTCTGGATGATGGTGGCCAGGGTGCCGGCGGGGGTGACGAAGATCGTCGATTCCTGCTTGTTGCCGTACTTGGTGTGATAGGCGGCCAGATTGACCCGCAGGCGGTTGTCGAACCAGTCGCTCTTCAGGCCGATTTCGATTTCCTTGGCCGTCTCCGGGCCGGCCGGCGGCAGGGTCACCGCGCGAAGCTGAAAGGCGCCGCCGCGGAAACCCTTGGCCAGCTTGGCGTAGACCAGCAGGTCGTCGGTGGGCTTGTAGTTGAGGCTGGCCAGATAGGAATAGCCGGAGAAGGTCGCCTCGCCGCGCACCCGGCAGGCGGCCAGCCGGGTGTTGTTCGGCGGTGTGGGAACCCCGGTGGCGCAGGCGTAGAAGCCCGTCAGCGGACTGAAATTGGCCAGCAGGGACTGCAGGCCCTTGTGCTCCTCCGTGTAGCGGCCGCCCAGGGTGATCGAAAGCTGGTCGGTGAACTTGAAATCTTCCTGGGTGTAGAGCGACCAGCTGTTGTTGATGATCTTTTCGCCGTAGTTGAGCGAGACCGTGGCCGTGGGCAGCCCGCCCACAATCGGGGCGGACGCGGCGGGGAACACCAGCGACTGCTGGTTATCCAGGCCGCTTTCCTTGGAATAGAACACCCCGCCCAGCCAGGTCAGCCGACCGTCGAGGGCGGTGCCCGAGACGTTGAATTCCTGGCTAAAGAAGGAGTTGAGCTGCTCCGGCGTGATGGGAATGGTGAAGTTGGACGAGAACCCGCCGGGCCTGCCGGTGGCGATCGGGATGCCGCCGGTGCCGCCGCCGACTTCCAGGATCGTGAACGGCGTGCCGTCCAGGTCGAACACCTGCTTGGTCTTTAGCGTGCGGTAGGCGGTGATCGACTTGAGCTGAGCGTTGTCCGACAGATCCCAATCCACCGTCAGGCCGTAGATGGTGGCGTCGCCGTTATCGACCTGTTTGACCTGGGTGAAGGTGGTGTAGAGGTCGTTGTTGCGGACGTTGGAGACCAGGCCCTGGAGCACGGCGAGGCCGGCGGCGTAGTTCGCCGCGGTGATGCAGGACGCCCCTGGCGGGAAGGTGAAGGCGCAGCCAGCCAGAGACCCGGGGGCCGCGAACAGTTCGGTTGCCGCCTGGGAAACGCCGCGCTGGTTGCCGGACAGCAAGGCATAGGGAACGTCGAGGTTGCCGTTCTCGCGGGCGCGGTACTTCTCGAACTTGAAATCGACGCGGAAATTGTCGGTCGGCTCATAGCGCGCCAGGGCCCGGAAGATGTTCTGGTCGCGCTGGGCGCCCAGGTCCTGGCCGGTGGTCGCCGACTGGCCGAAGCCCTCGCGCTTGGTGAGCTGATAGCCCAGCCGCAGCGCCAGCTTGTCCTCGATCAGCGGTATGTTGGCCGCCGCGCGCACCGCGCGGAGATTGTATTCCCCCAGGTCGCCGCCGACGTAGCCGTGCATGCCGTTGAAGTCCGGCCCGCGGGACCAGATGTTGATGGCGCCGCCGGTGGTGTTGCGGCCGTATAGGGTGCCTTGCGGGCCCTTCAGCACTTCCGCCCGCTCCACGTCGAAGAAGGCGCCATTCAGCGCCCGCTGCCGGGCGATATAGAGGCCGTCCACATAGATGCCCACCGCCTGGTCGACGGTCATCAGGGTGTCGCCGGCGGTCTGGCCGCGGATCACGAAGGACACCGTGGAGCCCGACGAGGTGGCCGGGCGGGTCTGCAATGACGGCACTGAACGGCCGAGGTCGAGCAGGGTGCGGATGCCTTGCCGCTGCAACAGCACGCCGGTGGCCGCGGTCACCGCGACCGGCACCTCCTGCAGGGATTCCTCGCGTTTCCGCGCGGTGACCACCACTTCCTCGATAGCGTTCTCGCTGCTTTCCTGGGCGACCGCCACGCCGGCGGTGAGCGCCGAGACGGCGGCGGCGAGCAGGAGCGCGCGCTTGCTGTGCTGAATCTGGAACATGGTTTCCCCTCTTTTTTGGCCCAAGGCCCAAGCCCTGGTCTGTGGTGTTCTGTCGCATCGGCTGCAGCGCAAATGCACCGAGCCTGATGATTGGCTGGGGGCCGCGGCGGCGAAATCGCCTGAGACCAACCCACCCCGATTTAAACGGAATCGCCGCCCCTGACGGTGGTTTATTGCCCGAAAAAACTAGACATTCCCCGCGGCAAGGTCAACGCAGATCAACCGCGAGCCGGGATGGAAGTCCGCCGCCGTGGCATTCCTGACACGCAGTCCTCAAATTGTGGCTTGTTCCGCGTCGATGCGCCGCGCGGGCGAAGGCTGGTGCCCCAGGCCGGACTCGAACCAGCACGCCTCTCGGCAATAGATTTTGAGTCTACCGCGTCTACCATTTCGCCACTGGGGCACAGGGCGGAGCGCCCCTGCTAAAGACTTCGCCTGGCGGCGGCAAGGGTGGCGGCGGCGCAAGCCCCTCGACGCGAGCGAAGGTAAATGATAATCACTTGCAACTGCCTCGGTAGGAACCCGTCGCCTCGATGAACAATCTATCCGCCATCGCCGTGGAAACGGCCACGCCGACGGCCGGGGCGCTGGCCCCGCTCAGTGCGTTGCAGGTGGGCGACCACGGCGTCATCGTCGAGGTTCGGTCCGACGATTCCAGCCGCGACCATGGGGTGGACGCCGCCGAGCTGCAGCGCCGGCTGCTGGAGTTCGGTTTCGTGGAGGGCGCCCGGGTCGAGGTGCTGCACGAAGGCGCGATCCGCCACGACCCCATCGCCGTGAAGCTCGACGACATGCGCGTGGCCCTCAGGCGGCGCGACGCCCGGGACATTCTCGTGCTGTTGGACAGCCCGCGACCGTGAACGCCGCCCTGACGACCGCCCGCGTCGCGCTGGTGGGAAATCCCAACTCCGGCAAGACGGCCCTGTTCAACGCCCTGACCGGCGCCCGCCAGAAGGTGGCCAACTACGCCGGTGTCACCGTGGAGCGCAAGGAAGGCCAGGTGGTCACGCCGGGGGGCCGCACCCTGTCGATTCTCGACCTTCCCGGCACCTATTCCCTGCGCGCGCGCAGCCCCGACGAGGTGGTGACCCGCGACGCGGTGCTGGGGCGGCTGGCGGGGGAAGCCAGCCCCGACGTGCTGGTCTGCGTCGCCGACGCCACCAACCTGCGCCTGGTGCTGCGGCTGATCCTGGAACTGAAGCAGGTGGGCCGGCCCATGGTGCTGGCGCTCAACATGTACGACATCGCCCAGCGCCAGGGCCTGCGCATCGACGTGGACGGCCTGGCGCAGGCGTTGGGCTGCCCGATCGTCACCACCGTGGCTACCCGCAAGCGCGGCATCGACGAACTGATCGCCAAGGTCGATGAACTGGCCGTCAGCGGGGCTATGGGCGCCAATGCCGACTGGGCCGCGCCGGACGCCAGCCAGATCCGCAACGCCCACGGCGAGGCCCAGCGGCTGCTCAAGGCCTACGTCAGGCCGCCGGAGCGGCCGGACACCCTCACCGGCAAGGTGGACGCGGTGCTGCTGCATCCGGTGATCGGGCTGGCGATCCTGTTCGCGCTGCTGTTTTTGATGTTCCAGGCGGTGTTCACCTGGGCGGGGCCGGCCCAGGACCTGATCGGGACGGCCTTCACCGGGCTGGGCGGGCTGATCGGCCAGGCGCTGCCCGACGGGCTGCTGAAGAGTTTCCTCATCGACGGGGTGATCTCGGGTGTGGGGTCGGTGCTGGTGTTCCTGCCGCAGATCCTGGTGCTGTTTCTGTTCATCCTGCTGCTGGAGGACCTGGGCTACATGGCCCGCGCCGCCTTCCTGATGGACCGGATCATGGGGGGCGCCGGCCTGCACGGGCGGGCGTTCATCCCGCTGTTGTCCAGCTTCGCCTGCGCCATCCCGGGGATCATGGCCGCGCGGGTGATCGACAGCAAACGCGACCGGCTGACCACCATATTGGTGGCGCCGCTGATGACCTGTTCGGCGCGGATTCCGGTCTACACCCTGATCATCTCCGGCTTCATCCCGAATCGGACGGTGTGGGGGGCGCTCAGCCTGCAGGGCCTGGTGATGTTCGGCCTCTACGCGGCGGGCATCGTCGGCGCGCTCACGGTGTCGCTGGTGGTGCGCAAGCTGTTCTGGCGCGGGGCGGTGGAGCCGTTCCTGATGGAGCTGCCGGCCTACAAGGCCCCCGACCCGGAGAACGTGGCGCGCAACCTTCTGCAGCGGGCGACGATCTTCGTCAGCCGGGCCGGGCGGATCATCTTTCCGCTGATGATCGCGGTGTGGTTCCTGTCGACCTTCCCCGGTCCGCCGCCGGGCGCCGCCGGCCCGGCCATCGACCACAGCTTCGCCGGCATGCTCGGCCACCTGCTGCAGCCGCTGCTGGCCCCCATCGGCTTCAACTGGCAGATGACCGTGGCGCTGATCCCGGGCTTCGCCGCGCGCGAAGTGGCGGTGGCGGCGCTGGGCACCGTCTATGCCATCGCCGAAACCGGCGTGAGCAGCGCCACCCTGGCTTCGACGCTGGCCCAGCACTGGTCGCTGGCCACGGGCCTGTCCTTCCTGGCCTGGTACGTCTTCGCCCCCCAGTGCGCCTCGACCATCGCGGTGGTTCGGCGCGAGACCAACAGCTGGATCTGGCCCATGGTCATGCTGGTCTACATGACCGCGCTGGCCTATCTGGCGGCCTTGCTGGTCTACCAGACCGCCATCCGGCTTGGCGGCGGTGTCTTAACCGGGTCGTAAAGACATCGCATTAGAGTTGCTCGCCATGGGAGAGCCGCTCACAAAAAGCCCCACCAGGGA
>CAXNKO010000166.1:0-5492 GCA_964202685.1 Caulobacterales bacterium | reverse complement strand
TGCGCCCGGCCGCCCCGCACCTGGACCGCGCCGGCGTCCCCACCCCGCCGCGCCCCGAAGGCGGCTGACGCCCGGTGCCCGCCACCCGCGCCGCCCCGGCCCGGCGCAAGCCCGCCGCCGGCCGCCCCGCCGCCCTGCGGTTGGGGTTCACGCTCAGCCCCCGCATGCGGGTGGGACTGTTTGGCGGCTCATTCAACCCGGCCCACGCCGGCCACGCCCATGTGGCCGAGACCGCGCGGCGCCGGCTTCGGCTCAACAAGGTGATCTGGCTGGTCTCCCCCCAGAACCCGCTGAAGACCGCCGGCGAGATGGCTGGGCTGAGCGCGCGGATGGCCAGCGCCCGGGCCGTGGCGCGGGGTCCGGCGATGGTGGTCTCCGACGCCGAGACCCGGTTCACCACCCGCTACACCATCGACACCGTGCGGCGGTTGAAGGCCCGCTTTCCCCGGGTGCGCTTCGTCTGGCTCATGGGCGCCGACAGCCTGGGGGAGCTTCACCGCTGGCGGGGCTGGACCGAGATCCTGCGCGCGCTGCCCTGCGCGGTGGTGGCCCGGCCCGGCGCGGCGCTGAGCAGCCGCTTCGCCCCCGCCGCCCGGCGCTTCGCCCACGCCCGGGCCCCCGCGCGGGCCGCCTCTGGCCTGGTCGCGGCCTTGGCCCCCCGGTGGGTCTATCTGACCGGGCCGCTCAATTTCCAGTCTTCGACCCGCCTGCGGCGGCGGGGGCTTTCGGCCGCATCCTCAGCCGTTCGCGAGTCGGATGCCTAACGCGCGGGCCTGTGCTAGGGTGCCGGCGGCTGGAAACACAAGGAGCCACCCCGCTGATCCCCGATACCGCGCCCAGCGCGCAGGAGGCCGCCGGCCACGCGCCGCCCTCCGACCCGCCCCAGGACCGAATCGCCGCCCTGGAGGAACTGATCCTGGCCCGCCTCGACGAGGACAAGGCCCAGGACGTCGTCTTCGTCGACCTGAAGGGCAAGACCGCCATGGCCGACGGCCTGGTGGTGGCGTCGGGCCGCTCCCACCGTCACGTGGGCGCCATGGCCGACCACCTGTTGCGCGCGCTCAAGGACCACGGCTACGGCAAGGCCCGGGTCGAGGGCATGCCCCATTGCGACTGGGTGCTGATCGACACCGGCGATGTCATCGTTCACCTGTTCCGCCCCGAGGTGCGCGCCTTCTACAACATCGAGAAGATCTGGGCGGTGGACTCCCCGCACCGCACCGCCGCGGTTTGAGGATCACGATCCTCGCCATCGGCCGGCTTGGCCGCACGCCGGAGGCGGAGCTGGTCAGGGCCTATGCCAACCGCGCCACCGCCGTCGGCAAGGCCCTCGGCCTGGGCCCGGTGGACATCCTCGAGGCGGAGCCCAGGAAGCCCGGCAAGGCCGCCGAGGCCCTGGCCCTGCGCGCCCATCTGAAGGACGCCCATGTCATCGCCTGCGACGAACATGGCGTGGCGCGGTCCTCCCGCGGCTTCGCCCAGGAGCTGGCGCGGCTACGTGACGCGGGGGTCCGCCGCGCGGTTTTCCTGATCGGCGGCGCCGACGGCCTCGATTCCGACCTATTGAATGATGCAGACTCCACCCTGGCGTTCGGGCCGCAGACTTGGCCCCACGCCATGGTCCGCGCCATGTTGGCCGAACAGATCTATCGGGCCGGGACCATCCTGGCGGGAGGGCCCTATCATCGCGACTGACGCCCGCCGTCCGGCCCTGACCCGGATCGCCCTCGGGCTCGCCCTGGCGCTGGCCGCCGGCGCGGCGGTGGCGGCGGTGGGTCAGCACGCGCGGCTGGAACGCCTGAACCTCGAGGAAAGCGCCCTGGCCGCCCGGCAGGATCGCAACATCAACCAGCTGGCGCGGCTGTTGTCGGTGCTGCAGCGCCTGCGCCGCGACCCGCCCCCCGCCCTGCTGGTGACTCCCGACGACGCCCGCGACGCCGTCCGCGCCGCCATTCTGATCAAGGCCATGACCCCCCAGTTGCAGGCCCGGGCCCAGCGCTATGCGGTCAGCGCCGCCGAGATCGCCCGCCAGCGGCGGCTGGCGGCGGTGGAGAGCGAGGCGATGTTCAGGGCCGAAAGCGCCCTCGCCGAGGGCCTGCGCGGCATGGCCGACGACGCCGTCGGCCCGTCCACCGCCCACACCGACGTCGCCCGCCTGCCCGGGCCGCGCGGCGCCGCGCCGCAGGTGCTGCTGGCGCCGGGGGCCGGGCGGGTGATCCTGCAGTTCGGGTCGCCCCTGGCCGGCGGCGGCCGCGCCCACGGCCTGACCATCCTCACCGCCCAGGGCGCCCCCGTGCAGAGTCCGGCCGACGGCCGGGTGCAATATGTGGGACCTGTTAAGGGGTGGGGCGTGATAATGATATTGAGACTGGCGGGTGGATATCATCTGGTGCTCGCCGGGCTGGAGCGTACATCCGTCGAGGTCGGGCAATCGATCACGGCGGGAACCCCCGTCGGCTGGATGCCGGATGAGCGCCAGGCGGCCTCGGAACTCTATTTCGAGGTTCGGGAAAAGGGCGTGCCGGTGAACCCGATGCGCTGGATGCGGACCAAGTCGGGCTGAGCGATTGGCCCAGTGTTTAGGCGGCGTCGCCGCAAGGGAGCCTGGCGTAGGCGGATGAAAAAGTATTTGCTGATCGGCGTGTCAGCCTTCGTGCTCGGCGCCGGCGCCATGGCCTATGTGGGCCAGCGGGCGGTGGCCTCGGCCCAGCCCAACGCCAAGACCTATCGCATGCTGGGCCTGTTCGGCGACGTGCTCGACACGGTGGAGCGCCAGTACGTCTCCGAGGTCGATGACACCAAGCTGATCGAGGCGGCCATCGACGGCATGCTGACCTCGCTCGACCCCCACTCCGGCTATCTGAACGCCGAGAGCTTCAGCGAGATGCGCGACCAGACCCGGGGGGAATACGGCGGCCTGGGCATCGAGGTCACCAGCGAGGAGGGCGTGGTCAAGGTGATCTCGCCCATGGACGGCACCCCCGCGGCGGCGGCCGGCGTCAAGGCCGGAGACTACATCACCGCGGTGAACGGCGAGAGCGTGTTGGGTCTCACGGTCACCGAGGCGGTCAAGCAGATGCGCGGCAAGGCCGGCGAGGCGGTGATCCTGACCATCGCCCGCGATAAGACCGACCCCTTCGACGTCAAGATCGTCCGCGAGGTGATCAAGCCCAAGTCGGCCTCGGCCAAGGTCGAGGGCGAGTACGGCTATCTGCGGGTCAGCGCCTTCAACGAAAAGACCACCGACGAGGCGGAGGCCGCCTTCAGCGAGCTGAAGGCCAAGAACCCGAAGATGAAGGGTCTGATCCTCGACCTGCGCCGCAATCCCGGCGGCCTGCTCGATCAGGCGGTGGGCATCGCCGATCTGTTCCTCGACGGCGGCGAGATCGTCTCCCAGCGGGGCCGAGATCCCCGCGATGTGGAGCGCTACAACGCCCGCCCGGGCGACATCACCGGCGGCCTGCGGATGGTGGTGCTGATCGACTCCGGCTCGGCCTCGGCGGCCGAGATCGTCGCCGGCGCCTTGCAGGACCGCAAGCGCGCCGAGGTGGTGGGCGTCACCAGCTTCGGCAAGGGGTCGGTGCAGACCGTCATTCCGCTGCGCGGCGGCGTGGACGGGGCGCTGAAACTGACCACCGCCAAATATTTCACCCCCTCGGGCCGCTCGATCCAGAAGACCGGCATCGATCCCGACCTGGAGGTGGCCCAGACCCGCGAGGAAGCCCAGGAGATCGCCAACAAGGCCTTCCGCTTCAGCGAGGCCTCGTTCCGCAATGCCCTGAACGCTGACGAGGGCAAGGTGCGCCGCGGCGCCCACGAGCCGGCCGAGGCCCCCCCGGAAGCCTATGACGTCAAGACCGGCGACTTCCAACTCACCCGCGCCAAGGACGTGCTGCGTCACGGCTCGGTGGCCGCCACGCCGAAACTGCCCAAGCCCACCGCGAAGATGGCCGAGGTGGTGTCCCGGGCCAAGGTCGCCGAAGCGAAGCCGGCTCCGGGGGCGGCGCCAACGCCGAAATAGCGGCGGCGGCGGAACCCGGGAAATAAGCCCTTCGTTAACCATGATCGGTCACGGTCCAGGGCGTACCCTAGGGCGTGACAGCTTCAGTTGGATGCCGGCTGAAGCGCCCGTCACGCTCTGAACTTCGAAGATCGACCCCTTCTGTCCGGATCAGATGATCCCACCTGATCCGGACAAGATGAGTCTGGCGCCTGGACCATGTTCTCCAAGAAGAGTCTCATACCTCAACCGGCAGGTCCCGCGCCCGCGCCCCGCGCGGCGGACCTGGCGCGTGCGGCGATCGCCAACCCCTATGTCGGCGCGGGCGGCGCGGCGGCGCTGCTGCTGGCCACGGTCGTCACCCTGATCGCCATCGGCGGCGACCCCAAGGCCGGTGACCCGGTGGTGCGCATCTCCCTGGCCAAGGCGGCCGGCCACAGCCCCCCGCCCGGCTGGCGCGAGGCCCTGGGGCCCGGACATGCCGGCCCGACCCGGCTGAGCGCAGATATCTTCGAACTGTCCCCCAATCCGCTGGAACCCACCGCCGCAGAGGCGGCCGGCCACGCCATCATCACCCTGTCCGACCCCGCCGGTCAGGCCCAGGCCGAGGGTCTGGCCCCCGCCCCCATCGCCGGCCTGTTCGCCCCCGGACCCGGCGGGCCGCTGCCGATCATCGCCGCCGACGGCCGCACCCCCTTCCAGGCCTACGCCCGCCCCTTCGTCGCCGACGGCCGCCCGAAGATCGGCCTGATCATCGGCGGCCTCGGCCTCAACGCCAACGCCACGCGCCAGGCCATCGAGGCGCTGCCGCCGCAGATCACCCTCTCCTTCGTCCCCTACGCCGAGGGCCTGCAGGGCTGGATCGACCTGGCCCGCGCCCATGGCCACGAGGTGTTGCTGGAAGCGCCGATGGAGCCGGCCGACTATCCGGCCAACGACCCCGGCCCCTATACGCTGCTCGCCGCGGCGGCGCCCGGCGAGACGGCCAAGAAGCTGGAGTGGGTGCTGTCGCGGGCCACCGGATACTTCGGGCTCACCAACTATCTGGGCTCCCGGTTCATGGACTCCGACGCCGCCGTGGCGGGCTTCGCCGGCGTGTTGCGCGGCCGCGGCCTGGCCTTCATCGACGACGGCCAGGCGGCCGGCAAGGGTCCCGGCCCGGCCCGGGCGTCCGCCGACCGCATTGTCGATGATCAGCTGTCCGAGACCGCCATCAACCAGCAGCTGGCCGCCCTGGAAACCGCCGCCGGGCAGCGCGGCCAGGCCCTGGGATCGGGATTCGCCTATCCGGTGACCCTGACGCAGGTGGCGCATTGGTCCGAAGCCGTGGAAACACGCGGCTATCAACTCGCGCCAGCGTCGGCCTTTGCGATCAGACGATGAATGGGCTCGAACTCTATCGGCCCAATGTCGGCGTTGTCCTGTTCCACCCGGACGGGCGCGTCTGGCTAGGACGGCGCGTCAACACGCCGGGCCCCTTGCATTGGCAGTT
>CAXNKO010000165.1:0-5495 GCA_964202685.1 Caulobacterales bacterium | reverse complement strand
AGGCCGGTAACGTCATCCATGGCGGGCGTGGCGCCTCCGTGCTCTGGAACAGCGTTGGTCTAAGCAGCCAAAACCTATTCCAAATCAGCCGGTTATGCTACGTCCGCCAGCCCGTTTTCAGGCCCAGCGTGAATAAGACGGGCTAGCTGGAGTCCGTGTTCGGGGTCCCAGACGCCGCGTGGAAATTCTCGTCCAGCAACACCCAGGTGAAGCAGAGTATCTCGCGAAGCACCATTTCCGGCGGCTTGAAGGGCGCCAGCTTGCGCGACGCCGACACCAGTTGCCGGGCCATGTCCGCCTGCGTCTTGGTGACCGCCAGATCGACGAGCTGCCGTTCCAGCTGAACCCAGGAGAAGGCCGGCATTGGCTCCTCGTGAGGTTCGTGCTTGGGCCACTGGGTCTCGAAGGCGTCGATTTCCTGACGCATCCGCAGCGCCCGGCCAACCGCCGCCCGGTTCTCGAAGTGCTCGAAGTTCCGCCAGTCGCCCATCGGTGCCGTCTCCCGTCGTGGCGACATCCATCCAGGGTTCGGCGGCGCTGTCTGTCCTGATCGGATCGTGTCCTGACACGGTCAGGACACCCCGGCCCCCGTCGAGGGCGATCAGCATCCGGGCCGCGGCGTAGCGGTCGCCGACGCCCAGCTTGCGGCGGGCGCGGTCGCAATAGGTGTCCACGGAGGTCTTCGACATCCCGAGCTCACGGGCTATCTGCTTGGACGACAGATGCTGATCGACCAGCCGCAGGCATTCCCGTTCCCGCGTCGTCAGGCGTTCGATACTGGGCGCGTCCATGGCTCAAATACCCGTCTACGCCGATCAGTTAACCCTGCGGCGAGCCTCCCGTCTAGATTGGTGTCGATCAGTCTGACTATGCGAGGGTTAACTTTACGGGGTCACGGTTTGTTGCGGCGGAACTCGGGGAGGGGCCGATCCGGTGGAATGGGCGCGCGGCTTGACCCGCCGTTAAGCCGGCCGGGGCTATAGGACTGGCCATGCCGAGCCCCGCCGCCCCCAAGCCGATACCCGCCGACCAGTTCGCGGCCCTGAGCCACGAGTTCCGCACGCCGCTGAACGGCGTGCTGGGCATGGCGCGGCTGCTGGAGGGCACGCGGCTCACCGCCGAACAGCGCGCCTATGTCACCGCGCTCCGCGAGAGCGGCGAGCACCTGCTGACCCTGGTCAATGACGTGCTGGCCTTCGCCAAGCTGGGGGACGGATCGGTGACGCTGCATCCGGCGGCCATGGACGTCGAGGGGCTGCTGCGGTCGGTCTGCGAACTGATGTCGCCGCGGGCCTACGAGAAGGGACTGGAGATCGCCTGGGCGGCGCCGGCCAGCCTGGGGTCAATTGTCGCCGACGAGGCGCGGCTGCGGCAGATCCTGCTCAATTTCGCCGCCAACGCCGTGAAATTCACCGAGACGGGTGGGGTGCTGCTGTCGGCCTCGCGAACTCGGTCCGGGGCCTTGCGGTTCCGTGTCGAGGACACCGGACCAGGCGTCGCCAAATCCCACCGCGAGAGTATCTTCGAGGCCTTCGCCCAGGCCGACCCCGCCCACGCGGCGCTTGGAGGGGTGGGCCTGGGACTCGCCATCGCGCGGCGGCTGGCACAGGCCATGGGCGGGATCACCGGGGTCGGCGCGGCGCGGGGTCGCGGCGCGGTGTTCTGGTTCGAGGCGCCGTTCGAGGCCCTGCCAGGCCGCCCCAGCCCACGGCCGCTGAGCGGCCGGACCATTGGCGTCGCCTCCCCCAATCCGATCGTCCTGGCGGCGGCGCGCCGGCAGATCATTGCCTGCGGCGGCCGGGCGGTGACGGCGGCCGATGTGGCCAGCCTCAACCGGCGGCTGGCCCCCGGCGCGCCGGCGCTGCTGGACCATCGGCTGGCCGCGGGCCGCAGGACCCTGCGCCCACCGCCCGGGTGCCCGGCGATCGTGCTGCTGGCGGCCGAGGAACGGGGCCGGATCGGCGCCTACCGCGACGCGGGCTTCGCCGGCTACCTGATCAAGCCGCTGCGCCGGGCCTCCCTGGCCGAACGGGTGCTGGCGGCCGGCGGCGCTGCGCCGGCGCCCGAATCCCCGGCCGAGGACGAGCGGGTCGCGCGGGCGGCGGCGCCCGGCGCGCGCATCCTGCTGGTGGAGGACAATCCCATCAACGCCCTGCTGGCCCGGGCGCTGCTGACCCGGGAAGGCTGCGCGGTGGACCACGCCCGGGGCGGCGAGGAGGCGATCGCCGCGGTGCAGGTGGGCCGCTACGATCTGATCCTGATGGACATGCGCATGCCCGGACTCTCCGGGGTCGAGGCCGCGCAGCGCCTGCGGGCCAGCGGGGTGGCGACCCCCATCGTGGCCCTCACCGCCAACGCCTTCGAGGAGGACCGCCGGGCCTGCCTGGTCGCCGGCATGGACGATTTCCTGGTCAAGCCCCTGTCCCCCGACGCCCTTCGCGGCGTTCTGGCGCGGTGGGCCAAGGGCGGCTGGACGGAGTCCGCGACGCGCGTCAAGTTCGGCTAGACGGCGGCCCACGGCCCGCCTGCGCACAGGTGAGCCGATGTCCACAGACGCCACGCCAAGGCGAAATATTCTGGGCGCCCTGGCCATCTATGGCGAGCGGCGGTCGGTGGTGATGCTGGCCCTCGGCTTTGCATCCGGGCTGCCGAACCTGCTCATTTTCGATACGCTTTCGCTATGGCTTCGGGACGCCGGCCTGTCGTTGCAGGTGATCGCCATCTTCAGCCTGGCGACCCTGGCCTACTCGCTGAAATTCCTTTGGGCGCCCCTGGTGGATCGCACCCAGGTGCCCGGTCTGACCCGGTGGCTGGGGCACCGGCGCTCCTGGATGATCGTCTGTCAGGTCCTGGTGATGCTGGGGCTATGGCTGATTTCCGGCGCGGATCCGGCGGTGAACCTTGGGCTCGTGGCGGTGTTCGCTGTCTTCGTAGGCTTCACCGCGGCGACTCAGGACATCGTCATTGACGCTTGGCGCATCGAAGCCGCCGACATCGAGCGCCAGGGCGCCATGGCCGCGGCCTACCAGTGGGGCTATCGGATCGCGATGATCACGGCCGGCGCCGCGCCGCTGCTGCTGGCGGACGCCTACAATTGGAACATCTCCTACGCGGTCATGGCGGCGCTGATGGCGGTGGGCGTCGCCGGGGCGCTGGGCGCGCCAAGGGAACAGACCCACGTGGTGCGCCCCATCCACGCGGAAGGTGTCCGCCAGCGTCCGGCGCTGGAGATTCCCGAGTGGCTGCTGCGGCTGGCCGTGTTCGCGCTGGGCGCGCTGGTGCTGGGCTCGGGATTGGCGGCGGACGCGACCCTGGCGGCGGCGCTGCTGGCGAAGCTCGGGCTGGGGCCGGTGGGAGAGGCCCTGGTGCAGGCCTGGAAATTGAAGCCCCAGGGCGTGTTCTTGCAGGCCGCCGCGGTGGCCGCCGGTCTGGGGGTGATCGTCGTCGCCGCCTGCCCGATTCCCGGCGTCAGGACCCGGCCGGGCGTCTATCTTTTCGCGGCGCTCGGGGATCCGCTGCGGGATTTCTTCCGCCGCTACCATGGGGCCGCGGGTCTGATCCTGGCGCTGATCTGCCTCTATCGGCTTTCGGACTTCGTGCTCAACATCATGAACCCGTTCTACGCCGATCTCGGATTCAGCAAGATCGAGATCGCCGAGGTCCGCAAGGTGTTCGGGGTGGTGATGTCGGTGCTCGGGGTCGGCCTGGGCGGATTTGCGGTGGCGAGGCTTGGCCTCATGCGGGCCCTGGTCATCGGGGCGTTCGCGGGCCCCCTGAGCAATCTGGTGTTCGCCTGGCTGGCGACGCAAGGCGCCCACCTGCCAGCGCTGTTCATCGCCATTGGCGTCGACAACCTGGCGTCGGGATTCTCCGGGACCTGTCTGATCGCCTATATGTCCAGCCTTACCTCGGCCGGATTCACCGCCACGCAGTACGCCCTGTTCTCCTCGCTCTATGCATTGCCCGGCAAGCTGATCGCGTCCCAGTCTGGACGAATTGTCGAGGGTGTCGCGGCGACAGCGGACGCGGGGGGCGCGCCCGCCGGCCTGATGGGGCTGTTCGCCGGGGCGCCGCCCGAGGCCTATGCCGAGGCCGCCGCCAAGTCCCAGGTCAGCGCCCAGGCCCTGGGCGCGGGCTATTTCGTCTTTTTCGTCTATTCCGCTCTGGTGGGGGTGGCGGCGGTTGCGCTGGTGTTCATGGTGGCGGCGCGAACAGCCTCGGCGACCCGTGGGCCGACTCCGAATTAGGTGGTCATGCAGACCACCTGGGCCACGCTGAGGTCGCGGCGCAGGGCGTCGGCGACGCGGCCATAGTTGTCGGTGGTGATCGCCTCGCCGGAGGCGAAGTCGGCCGCCCGGCGCCCGGCGTGGGCGATGGCGCCGGCCATGGTTTCCGGCGCGGTGGTGTAGATGCGGCCCCGGCGCGGCGCCTCCGCCACCGTCACCCCGATCACCCGCCCGGTTCCGTCCAGCGCCGGCGAGCCCGAGAGGCCGCCCAGGGCGCCGCGCAGGCCGTCGGTGCGGCCAGTCTCGGCCCACACCAGCACCGGTTCGGTCCGCGCGCCGCGCCCGCGCACCACCAGATTTTCGCGCCCCAGCAGGCGTGAGGTGGCCTCCCCGGCGCGCCCCTGCGGGTAGCCGGGATGGAAGGCGCGGTCGCCGCGGCGCAAGGTCCCCGGCAGGCCCAAGGGCAGGGCCGGCGCGCCGCCGTCGGTGGTCAGGACGGCCGCCTCGCCGCGGGGATCAATGCGGATCCGAGCCACCACGCCGCGGCCCTCGCCCACCACGATGGCCGCCGTGCGGCAGCCCTCGACCACATGCCGCGCGGTCACCCAGACCCCATCGTCGGAAACCGAAAACGCCGTGCCCGCGCCGGGCGCCGTCTGGCCCGGAACCTCCACCATCACCTCGGGGTCGAAGGGAGAGGCCGGAGCCAGGGCCAGATCGTCTCCGGCGTCGGGCGGCGGCGGCGGGGCGTCGGCCCGTTCCTGACGGCCGATCGCCGCCACCAGCCGGGCGGCGACCACGGTGCCATAGAGCGCCCAGTCAGGAAGCCGTGGAAAATGCATGGGCGTTCAACCGGCGACGGCGGAGGCCAGGATCACGGCGGTGGCGAGTTTGCCGCCGACCAGCAGGGCGGCGGCGGAAACCTCGCCGTCGCGAATTCGCTGCGGCAGGCCGCGCAACAGCATGTCCACCAGACGGAAGACCAGCAGCTGCACCGCCACGGTGGAAACCCCCCAAATGGCGATTTCCACAACCGAGGCCGAGGCGTTCATCGACACCCCCAGCGGAAGGGCCAGGCTCACCAGCGCCCCGGCCAGCGACAGGGCCGCCGCGGCGTTGCCGTCGCGGATCAGGGCGATCTCCCGGTGCGGGGTCAGCAGCACATAGACTGCGGCGCCCAGCAGCAGGATCAGCATCGTCACACCCATGTGCAGCAGGGTGATCGGAAATCCGGTGGCGAAGGCCTGGAGTTCTGGCGATTGCAGGGTT
>CAXNKO010000164.1:0-5503 GCA_964202685.1 Caulobacterales bacterium | reverse complement strand
GGACCCGGGTGCGGACGGTGAACACCCCGTCGCCGGCCAGCACCCCGCCGCGGGCGAACAGCCGGCCGTGCTGCCAGTTGGACAGGCCCAGCTCCGGGCGGTTCAAGGCATACTGGCCATCCACCCAGCGGGTGAAGCCGTCGCCGACGAAGGGGGCGTCGAGGCTGTCGTAGAACCGCTGCTGGGCGGCGGGGTCGGGGGAAATCAGGCTGGCGGCGAAGCGGGGGCTCAAGGCGTTGAACAGCGCCGCCGCCGCCTCGACGCTGTCCACCACGGCCAGGGTCAGTTCGGGGGTCTCCTCCCATTCCCACTCGCGGCCGAGGGCGGACTCCGCGATGGGTTCGACCAGGGGCTCGTCGCGCGGGCCGTCGGCGCGGACCACCGTGGCGCGGGCGGTGCGCCAGGCCTGCGGCAGCAGGGCCATGGCGGCGGGGGTGGCGTGAAGCTTGACGCCGGCGCGGCGTTCACCGGCGCGGGTAAGCGCGTCCAGCACCCGGGGCAGCTGCGCCGCGGCGGCGTCGCGCACCAGGCAGAGCACGTTCAGCGTGTTGCAGACCTTGCGGTCGAGCGAATGGAAGATGGCCGCATACAGCCGCTCCGGCTCGGCGTCGGCGGCGGCGATGATCCAGGCGCCCCCCGTGCCGTGCAGGCTGACCGGGGTTCCGGCCTGCCGCGCGATGGCGCCCAGCTGGGCCACGGCGGGGCCGGAGCCGCGGGCCACCGCCAGGGCCAGCCGGGGGTCGGAGAACAGCGCCCATCCGGCGGCGTGCTCGGCGGATTCCAGCAGCACCGCGGCGCCCGGCGGCAGGCCGGCCTCGGCCAGGGCTGGGTCCAGCGCCATCCGGGCGATGGCCTGGGCGGTGGCCAGCGCATCCGAGCCGATGCGGAACACCACCGCATTGCCGGTGCGTAGCACGCCCGCCGCGTCGGCGAACACGTTGGGCCGGCCCTCGAACACGAAGCCCACCACGCCCAGGGGGGCGACGATCTGCTCGACGCTCCAGCCGGGGTGGTCGGTGCGCTCGATCACCTGGCCGCGGCTGGCCGGGGCGTCGCGCCAGGCGGTGAGACCGGTGATCATGTCGGCGCGCAGGGCGGCGTTGACCGCCAGCCGGGTGGTGGAGCGGCCGCGGGCCCTGGCGCGGTCCACGTCGCCGGCGTTGGCCGCGGCGATCTCGGCCCAGGCGGCGTCGGCGGCCAGGCGGGCGGCGAAGGCCTCGAAGAAGCGGCTGATGGCGGCGTCGCTGACCGAGCCCAGGGCCTGGAAAGCGGCGCTGGCCCGGTCCATGGCCGCCGCCGCCAGGGCCTGGGCTTCGGCGGGAATGCGCAGCAGGTCGCCGCTCGCCTGCACCACCAGCAACCGGTCGCCGGGCCGGAACCGCGCCGCCAGGTCGGCCGACACCCGGCTCACCCGGTCGCCGCCCCAGATCACCGGCATGCCCGGGGTCAGGGCCTCAAGCCGCCCGGACCAGGAGGTCCCGTCCGCCTTGCGTTTGGTGGTGTCGCTCATCGGAGCCTAACTACCCGCCCGGGCGGCCGGCGGCAAACCGGGGCTGGTGTGGGAGAACACAAAACGCGCGGTTTAACCCCTCGCACAGTTGTGCGACCGGATCTGACGCGACTGGTTGCGTATTTCCATGTACACAATATTCCTCTATTGGAGGACGTTCCCACCGGAGGCCGACCATGCCCAAGCCGTTGACCCTGAACGTGCGCGTGACCGGTACGCTGAGTGAGTTCGTGGCCGCCAATGTGGGCGAGGACGGCGCCTATGAGAATGTCAGCGAATATGTCCGCGACCTGATCCGGCGGGACTGGTCGCGGGTGGAGGCGGAGCGGTTCGAACGGCTGAAGGCCGAACTTGGCCGGGCCTTCGCCGCCCCGGAGAGCGCCTATCAGGCGCTGGACGCCGAAACGGTCATCGCCCGCAACGCCCGGCGCCGGACGGGATGAGCGCCTATCGGGTCAGCGAGGGCGCCGGACGCCGGCTTGACGAGATCTATGTCTATTCGCGGGAAACCTGGGGCGAGGCCCAGGCGGAACGCTACCTCCGCGGCTTGTTCCAGCGGTTCGAGGACATCGCGGCCCGCCGGGTTCCCTGGCGCGCCACTCCCGCCGAGTTCGGCGTCGATGGCTTCTACGGTCGTTACGAGCGCCATGTGGTCTATTGGCGGGTGCTCAGCGACGGCGCGGTCGGCATCGTCACCGTGCTGCATGAGCGAATGCATCAGATCGAGCGGTTGCGGGAGGACTTAGGGGAATAGGGGGGGTAGAATCTGAAACTTGGCGCCCGATCACGGCGGCTCTTCGGCCAGCTTGATTGACGCCGCAGCCTTGCCCGGTGGCAGACGTTCCGAATGTCATAGGAGGGTGGAAAGCGGCCTTCAGTGCGCCTCCACAGACACGACATCGCTGCGAGCCTGATCGATGATCCAGTCTGATACTTGGGCAAGATCGATTTCCGCCGTCGCGGTCGAAACAGCGCCCACCACCGCCTCAGCCAGCACCTTGCCCGATGGGGCGACGATCAAACTTGTGCAGCCCTGATCACTTGCGGCGTTGTTGGCGCCGATCACGAACCGCTGGTTCTCGGCGGCGCGGCTGATCACATGAGCGCGCCATAGGTCCGGCCCCTCAGGATTGCCGACTGCGTTATTCACATAAGCAATAATCTGCGCACCTTGCCGGGCGAGGTGCCGCCACTGCTCCGGGTATCGAATCTCTCGGCACATCTGGACGCCAACCCGGACGCTGTCGCCGTCCACCAGAAGTTCCAGCACTGGCAGATCATCACCGGCCGAGAAATCGCTCTGCTCGCTCGAGGCTAGATTGATCTTGTCGTAGCGCCAGCGTTCGCCCTCCGGCCCGAGATAGAAGCTGGCGTTCCGCCACGCTCCGTCGATCTCGACACAGGCACCGGCAATAAGGTGGATTCCGGCAGTCCTGGCCATGTTGTGCGCCGCCTCAATGGCGTTCTCGGTTACGCTTCCGCTCAAGCGGTGGACCATGCCACGTTCGGGCAGATAGCCGGAAAGAACACCTTCAGGAGCCACGGCCAGCGTTCCAGGCAGCAACAAACCGACCGCAGCCTCCAGAAGTTGAAGGTTGGCAGCGACGTCCATCAGGACGGGGATTTGGATAGCAGCGACGCGCATCCGCATTCGGCTCCAGCACCAACGTCCGGACCAAATAGCGGACTCGGCTGGCGTCGCCTATGGGCCGCGAACCGCCGCCCCCACATCCCCAGGAGTCGGACGCTTAGGCGCGTGCAACGTTAGCCGCGCGGCTATCCCCTGCCACCCCCAGCGCCAGGTCATCGGCGTGGATCATCGGCCCCGCCGTGTAGCCGATCGCCCCTTCGATGGCGGCGGATTTGAGGCCGCAGATGCGGGTGGCGTCGGCGGCGTCGTAGCGGGTGAGGCCGCGGGCGATTTCGCCGCCGGCTTCGTCGCGGACCACCACGGCGTCGCCCTTGTCGAAACGGCCTTCGATGCGGCGGACGCCGGCGGCCAGCAGCGACTTGCCGCGTTTCAGCGCCGCGGCGGCGCCGTCGTCCACCACCAGGGCGCCGGCGGGGGCCAGCGAGCCGGCGATCCAGGCCTTGTAGGCGGCGGCGGGCGTGGTGGCGGGCTCGATGACGGTGGCGCGTTCGCCGGCCTCCAGGGCCGCCAGGGGGGCGGGGCGGGTTCCCAGGGTGATCACCGTGGCGCAGCCGGCCGACTGGGCGATGCGGGCGGCCTCCAGCTTGGTGGCCATGCCGCCGGTGCCGACCCCGGCTGAGGTGTTGGCGCCCCCGGCCATGGCCTCGATCTCCGGGGTCAGGCGGCTGATGCGCGGCAGGTGGCGGGCGTCCGGGTCGCGGCGGGGGTCGGCGGTGTAGAGGCCGTCCACGTCGGAGAGCAGCACCAGCACGTCGGCGCCGATCATCTGCGCCACCCGGGCGGCCAGGCGGTCGTTGTCGCCGTAGCGGATCTCCTCGGTGACCACGGTGTCGTTCTCATTGACCACCGGGATGGCCTTGAGGTCGAGAAGGGTCTCCATGGTGGCCCGCGCGTTCAGCCAGCGGTGGCGCACCTCGGTGTCGTCGCGGGTGAGCAGCACCTGGGCGGCGGCCAGGGCGTGGGGCTCGAAGGCCTCCTCCCAGGCGCGCATCAGCGCCGACTGGCCGGCGGCGGCGGCGGCCTGTTTCTCCGGCAGGGTCAGCGCGCGGCGGCCCAGCCCCAGGCGGCGGCGGCCCAGCGCCACCGCGCCGGAGGAGACGATCAGCACCTGCTGGCCGCGCCCGCGCAGGCGCGCGGTGTCGGCGGCCAGCGCCGCCAGCCAGTCGCGGTGGGGCGCGCCGTCCTCCCCGGTCACCAGGGCCGAGCCCACCTTGACGACGATGCGGCGGGCCTTGGCGATGCCGCTCATGGGGCCCAGGCCTCGGCGTCCCCGGGCGCCTTGGCGGCCTCGCGGCTGGCCAGCACCTGACGCCAGGCCGCGCGCAGCAGCTCGGTGACGCCCTCGCCGGAGACGCCGGACACCAGCCGGGGCTTGACCCCGGTCGCCGCTTCCAGGGCCGCGGCCCGCTCGGCGCGGGTCTCGGCGTCCAGGGCGTCGACCTTGTTGAGGGCCAGGATCTCGGGCTTGTCGCCTAGGCCCTCGCCATAGGCCTCCAGCTCATGGCGCACGGTGCGCCAGGCGCCGGCCACGTCCTCCTGGGTTCCGTCCACCAGATGGATGAGCACGGCGGTGCGCTCCACATGGCCCAGGAAGCGCACGCCGAGGCCCGCGCCCTCCGAGGCGCCCTCGATCAGGCCGGGGATGTCGGCGATGACGAACCGCTCGCTGGTGGACAGATCCACGACCCCCAGATTGGGGACCAGGGTGGTGAAGGGATAGTCGGCGATCTTCGGCCGGGCGGCGGAGGCGGCGGCCAGCAGGGTGGACTTGCCGGCGTTGGGCAGGCCGGCCAGGCCCACGTCGGCGATCAGTTTCAGCCGCAGCCACAGGGTGCGCTCGATCCCTTCCTGGCCGGGATTGGCGTGGCGCGGCGCCTGGTTGATCGGGCCCTTGAAATAGGCGTTGCCGAAGCCGCCGTTGCCGCCCTTGGCCAGCAGCAGCCGCGCGCCCTCGAAGGACAGGTCGGCGATCAGGGTCTCCTTGTCCTCCTCCAGCACCTGGGTGCCGACCGGGACCCTCATCACCACGTCGGGGGCGTTGGCGCCATGGCGGTCGCGGCCCATGCCGTGGCCGCCGGTGCCGGCCTTGAAATGCTGCTGGTAGCGGTAGTCGATCAGGGTGTTCAGCCCCTCCACCGCCTCGATCCAGACGCTGCCGCCGCGGCCGCCGTCGCCCCCGTCCGGCCCGCCCATGGAGATGAACTTCTCCCGCCGGAACGACACGGCGCCGCCGCCGCCGTCACCGGAGCGGATGTAGATCTTGCATTGATCAAGGAACTTCATCGGGGGTCGGGATCTCGGGTGGGCGCCGGGCGCTGGCCCGCCATAGCACGAACGGCGTG
>CAXNKO010000163.1:0-5517 GCA_964202685.1 Caulobacterales bacterium | reverse complement strand
TCGCCCCGGGCGACGTCAATGGCGTCCAACGGCAGGGCGCAGGCCCTGGCGCGCGCCGCATCAAGGACGCTGTTTCCATCGGCCATGGTCTGTCTCTCGGCGGCGACGCGCTGGTGGGCGCATCCGGCGATTTTCGGCCTTCTCTCGATTGGGTGCAAGCGCGTCAGTGACGGCGCGGAATCAAAACCGGCAGGGTCTCGTAACCCTTCACGAAGGTGGAGTAGACCCGCCTGGGCTCACCGACCACCTCGATGACCGGGAAGCGTTTGAGGATCTCTTCCCAGACGATCTGCAACTGCAGTTCGGCCAGGCGGTTGCCCAGGCAGCGGTGAATGCCGAAGCCGAACGACAGGTGGGTGCGCGGCCGCTCGCGGTCGATCAGGTAGCGGTCGGGGTCGGCGATCACCCGGTCGTCGCGGTTGCCGGAGACGTACCACATCACCACCTTGTCGCCGGCGCGGATCAGCTTGCCCTGCAACTCGATATCGGCCACCGCGGTGCGGCGCATGTGGGCGAGCGGGGTCTGCCAGCGGATGGTCTCGGAGACCATGCCCGGCAGCAGGCCGTGGTCGGCGTCCAGCTTGGCCCGCTCGGCCGGGTTCTGGTGCATGGCCAGCACGCTGCCAGATAGGGTGTTGCGGGTGGTGTCATTGCCGCCGACGATCAGCAGCATGACGTTGCCGTAGTACTCCTTGGGGTCGATGTTCCGGGTGGCCGGGGCATGGGCCATCATCGAGATCAGGTCGCCGGCCGGCGGGGCGTTGACCCGCTGATTCCACAGGTCGGCGAAGTAGGCGAAGCATTCGCGCATTTCCTGGGACTTCTGCTCCAGCGTATCGACGATGCCGAACCCCGGAATGGCGGTGGTGACGTCGGACCAGCGGGTAAGCTTGCGCCGCTCCGCGAAGGGGAAGTCGAACAGGGTGGCCAGCATCTGGGTGGTGAGTTCGACGGACACACGGTCCACCCAGTCGAAGGTCTCGCCGATCGGCAGATCATCGAGGCAGGCCGCGGCCCGCTCGCGAATGATCGACGCCAGGCGCTGGAGGTTCGCGGGTGCCACCACCGGGCTCACCGCCTTGCGCTGCACATCGTGCTTGGGCGGATCCATGGAAATGAACATCCGCAACGGCTCGTCCTCGACGATCCCGGAGCCGCCGGCGATGGTGATGCCGCCGAGGCCGGACGCCGACGAGAACACCTGATGATTGGTGTCCACGGCCATGATGTCGTTGTAGCGGGTGATCGACCAGTAGGGGCCGTAGTCGTGCTCGGCGCAGAAGTGGATCGGGTCGTCCCGGCGCAGGCGCTCGAAATAGGTCCAGTGGGCGTCGGCCTGAAACAGCGCCGGCTGGGCCACATTGATGGCGTCGAGGGGCAGGGCGAAGGCCTCGGCCCTGGCGGCTTCGAGGGCGCTGGCGGCATTGGCCATGGTCGGTCTCCCGGTCTCCTTCGACCTATATCAAACTTGACGACGGCGTCAACTTTACATCGTATAACACATCCGTCCGACGCTGCGTCTCAGCGCATCGCGGTGTATGAGTCGCGGCAGGACACACCTATTCGCGCGATGCGTCACGGGAGTTTCGATGACCTGCAAATCCTTCGCCCTGATGGTGAGCGCCATGGCGCTGCTGGGCTCCTGCGCCAGCGCCCCGGGGCCGGTGGCCGAGGCGCCGCCGCTCCCCGCCGCATCGCCGGCGCCAAAGCCGCAATATGGCAGTTTCGGCTTCGACACCGCCGGCATGGACCGCGCCATCCAGCCCGGCGAAGACTTCTTCAGCTACGCCAATGGCGGTTGGGTGCAGGCCACCCAGATTCCCGCCGACCGGTCGAGCTACAACACCTTCACCATCCTGCGGGAGACCGCATCCAGGCGCACAGCCGATCTGATCGCCGAATTGGCGCGCACCGACGCGCCGGCCGGCTCCGAGGCGGCGAAGATCGGCGCCTATTATGCGAGCTTCCTGGATGAGCCGGCGATCGAGGCTCTGGGCGCGTCACCGCTGCGACCCGCCCTCGACCGGATCGCCGCGATTCGCACTCGCGAGGCGCTGGCCCGTGAACTGGGCGCGACGATCCGCGCCGACGTGGACGCGCTCAACGCCACCGACCTGTCCACGGAGCGGCCGCTCGGCCTCTGGGTGGCCGAGGCGCTGGAGGACACCCGCCGCTATCGGCCGTATCTGATGCAGGGGGGGCTCTATCTGCCGGATCGGGCCTACTACCTGTCCGACACGCCGCGGTTCAAGGACCTGCGCGGCAAGTATCTGGCCCATATCGCCAGGATGTTCGAGCTGGCCGGCATGGCGGACGGGGCGGGGCGGGCCGAACGGGTCCTGGCCCTGGAAACCGCCATCGCGGCCACCCACTGGTCGGTGGACGACACCACCGACGTCAACAAAGCCAATGTGGTCTGGAGCCGCGGCGACTTCCCGCGCAAGGCCCCCGGCCTCGACTGGGACGCGTTCTTCGCGGCGGCGGGGCTGGCCGACCAGCCGGAATTCGGCGCCTGGCAGGCCAGCGCCATCGCCGGCATGGCCAGGCTGGCCGGCGCGCAGCCCCTGGCGGCCTGGCGCGACTACCTGGCCTTCCACGCCATCGAGCGGGGCGCGCCGTTCCTCTCCAAGGCCTTCGTGGTCGAGAACTTCGCCTTCCATGGCCAGGCGCTGGGCGGCGCTCCGCAGCTGATGGAACGCTGGAAGCGCGGCGTCGATCGCACCGACGCGGCGCTGGGGGAGGCGGTGGGCCGGCTCTATGTGGAGCGCCATTTCACCCCCGAAGCCAAGGCCCAGGTCGAGACGATGGTGAAGAACATCCTGGCCGCCTTCGACCGGCGGATCGACCGCCTCGACTGGATGAGCCCGGCCACCAAGGCCAAGGCCCACGAGAAGCTGGCAACCTTCACGGTGGGGGTCGGCTATCCCGACAAGTGGCGGGACTATTCGGGCCTGGAGGTGGTGGCCGGCGACGCCTACGGCAACCAGGAGCGGGCGGGGCTGTTCGAATACCGCCGCAACCTGGCCAAGCTGGGCCGACCCGTGGACCGCGGCGAATGGTTCATGGCCCCCCAGGAGGTCAACGCCCTCTACGCCCCCTCGCAGAACGGGATCATCTTCCCCGCCGGCATCCTGCAGCCGCCGTTCTTTGATCCCGCCGCCGATCCGGCGGTCAATTACGGCGCCATCGGCGGCATCATCGGCCACGAGATCAGCCACGGCTTCGACGACACCGGGGCCATGTTCGACGCCCGCGGCAACCTGAGGAACTGGTGGGCCGCCGAGGACCTGGCGCACTTCAGCGCCTCGGCAAGGGCCCTGGCCGCCCAGTATTCAGCCTATGGCCCGGCGCCGGACATGCGGGTGAACGGCGAGCTGACCCTGGGGGAGAACATCGCCGACCTGGCCGGACTGGCCACCGCCTATGACGCCTACCGCATGTCCCTGGGCGGGGCGCCGGCGCCGGCAGTCGACGGCTTCAGCGGCGACCAGCGGCTGTTCCTCGGCTGGGCGCAGAACTACCGGTCGAAATACCGCGAGGCGACCCTGCTGCGGGTGCTGCTCACCGACGTGCATTCGCCGGGTCCTTACCGGGCCGCCACCGTGCGCAACCTCGACGCCTGGTACGAGGCTTTCGGAGCCAGGCCGGGCGAGCAGCTGTATCTGGAGCCGGACCGGCGGGTCCGCGTCTGGTGAGCGCCGCCGCGCCGGTCATTCCCATCTCCGACCCGGACGACCCGCGCATCGCCGCCTACCGGGCGATCCGCGAGCGCGACCTGGCCGGACGCCAGGGGCTGTTCGTGGCCGAGGGCGTGGTGGTGCTGGAAAAGCTGCTGCGCTCGCCGCGCCACCGGCCGCGCTCGGTGCTGATCGCGGCCAAGCGGGTGCCGGCGCTGGGGCCGATGCTGGCGGGGCTGGCGGCGGACGTGCCGGTCTATGCCGCCGACCAGGCGGTGATGGACGCGGTCACCGGTTTCCATATCCATCGCGGGGTGCTGGCCCTGGGCGAGCGCGCCCCCGACCCGGACCCTGCCGAGCTGCTGCGGGGCCTGGGCCCGCGGGCCGGCGTGGTGGTGCTGGCGGGGCTGGCCAACCACGACAATGTCGGCGGCGTGTTCCGCAACGCCGCGGCGTTCGGCGTGGGCGCCGTGCTGCTGGACGCCGACTGCTGCGACCCGCTGTATCGCAAGGCCATCCGGGTTTCGGTGGGCGCGGCCCTGGACGTGCCGTTCGCGCGGCTGGGGCCGGGGTGCGACATGCTGGAGCTGCTGGAGGCCTGCGGTTTCGAGGCCGTGGCCCTGTCGCCCAGCGGGGCGGTGGCGCTGGCCGACTGGCGACCGGGGCCGCGCTGGGCGCTGATCCTGGGGGCGGAGGGGCCAGGCCTGCCGCCGGCCCTGCTGGCCCGGACCAAGGGCGTGCGCATTCCCATGGCGGCGGGGTTCGACTCCCTCAACGTGGCCACCGCCAGCGGCCTGGCCCTGCATCACGGCTTCGCGGCGCGGGGTGGGTGAATTTGTTCGTGATTTATTCTTGACAACCAGAGGCAGTTATATACTTGACAAAGCACGGCTGGGTTTCACTATGGAATCAACGAACAAGGCTGATCCCGATGAACTTGACCGATCCGATCTTCCAAGACGCCGACAAGGCCCGCGAGCATCTGGAAAAGACCCGCTGGCCGCACGGTCCCATATGTCCGCATTGCGGGCTGGTGGGCGACGCTACGGCGTTGAAGGGCAAGGCTCACCGTGCGGGCCTGTACCAGTGCAACGCCAAGGAATGCCGCGAGCAATTCACCGCGACGGTCGGGACCGTGTTCGAACGCTCCAAGGTGCCGCTCAACAAGTGGATGCTGGCGACCTATCTGATCTCGTCATCCAAGAAGGGCATTTCCGCGCATCAACTGCACCGCACCCTCGGCGTGACCTACAAGACCGCCTGGTTCATGGCGCATCGTATCCGTGAGGCGATGAACCCGACCGATCCGACCGCCCTCGGCGGGGCTGGCAAGGTGGTCGAGGTCGATGAGACCTATGTCGGCGGCAAGGAAAAGAACAAGCACGCCAACAAGCGCGAAACGAAGCGCGACCATATCGGCGGCAAACAGGCCGTCGTGTCGCTAGTGGAACGCAACGGGCGCGTCCGCTCTTTCCACGTCGCCAACGTCACCGCCAAGACCCTGCGCCCGATCATCGTGAAGACCGCGCACCGCGCGTCGCACCTCATGAGCGATGGCGCCCGCATATATCCCCGCGTGGGCAAAGAGTTCGCGGCGCACTCGGCGGTGGACCACGCCGCAGGCGAGTATGTCCGCATGGGCTTCCACCACTCCAACACCGTCGAGAACTATTTCTCCATCCTCAAGCGCGTGTCAACGGCGGAGCAAAACCAGGCCAGTGTGGCGGTGTAAAACCAGGCCACTGGCGGTGCGCGATGGTCACCCATCCCGGACATCTGAGCGGCGATGCGTGGAGCCGTTGCGTAGCGCAGCGCATCGCCGCGGGGTGCACTGCTGACG
>CAXNKO010000162.1:0-5548 GCA_964202685.1 Caulobacterales bacterium | reverse complement strand
GAGATGGATGTGATGATCGACCAGGCCGCAGATCAGGGCGCCGCCGCGGCCGTCGAGGCTCTCGCCGCCGGTGAGGCCCGCGCCGATCTCGGCGATGCGGCCGTGATCAATGCGCACGTCGAGGCCCGGACGGCCCGCCACCTCGACGTTGCGCAGGACCAGCATCAGGCGGCCCGGGCCAGGCGCAGGGCCGCGGCGCCGGCGGCGCAGCGGGCGAGGCCCGCATCCACCAAGAGGCCGCCGCCGACTTCCAGGGCCGCGAAGGCGCCGGCGGCGGCGGCGTCGTCGCCGAACGCCGTCCAGCCCGCCGCCTCACCGGCCCAGCCGTAGCCGGAGACCGCCACCCAGACCAGGCCCGGATTGAGCGGGAAGATCGAGGCCGGGCTCAGGCCCAGCTGTTCGAAGGCCCGCGGCCGGGCGCTGGTGATCACCACCTGGGCGCAGATCATCGCCTGGCGCAGGCGGGCGATGGCGGCGGGGTCGGCGAAGTCCAGGGCCAGGTCGGACTTGGCGCCGTTGAGGCTGGCGAAGAAGGCCGGCGTGGCGTGGCGCACCGGGTCGGGCCGGCGCGTGCTCTCCACCTTGACCACCTCGGCTCCCGCCGCCGCCAGCACTCCGCCGCACAGGGGCCCGGCCCACATCACCGACAGGTCCACCACCCTGAGCGAACCCTGGATAGGGCGGCCCAGGCCCGTCGCCATCCGGCGCAGGGGGGCGTGCAGCGGCGACCCGGCGGTCTCGCCGACGCCGGCGGCGGGCAACCCCAGCAGCCGGGCCCGGTCGATGAGTTCGCGCCACGGGCGGTCCCGGGCCGCAACGATCAGCGCCGCCCAGGGGTCATCGCCCACCGCGGTTTCCAGCCAGGCCGGCAGCAGGTCGAGATCGTCGGCGCGGGAGAGGTTGGCGGTGACCCAGCCGTCGGCGGCGCGCACCATCCGGCAGGCGCGGTTGGGCGACCAGACGCCGGGCGGCTGCAGCGCCAGGTGGCCACGGCGGTCGAGGACGCCAGGATCCACCGCCACCGGGCGGCCCAGACGGGCGGAGCGGACGGCGATCTCGGCGGCGAGCTGGTGGATCGCCCCGGCGACGGCGCTCAAAAATCCGGCTCCACCGCGTCCACCAGCCCCCAGGCGCGCGCGGTGGTGACGTCCACGTCCCAGGCGGTGAGCGCCATGTAGCAGGCGCGCCGGCGGCCGATGCGGCGCGGGATGGAGGCGGTGCCGCCGGCCCCCGGCACCAGGCCCATGGTCACCTCCGGCAGGCGGAAATAGGCGTCGGGAAACGCCACCACCCGGGCGGCGGCGGCCGGGGTCTCGATGCCGGCGCCGACGCAGGCGCCATGCAGGCGCACGGTGGCCCGCTGGCCCAGCCGGTGCAGCAGCCGGGTGGGCGAGCGCAGGCCGCGGATCAGGTGGGCGAGGCCGGGGTCCTTGGCCTGGCCGAACTCGTCCAGGTCGCCGCCGGCGCTGAACGCCGGGCCGACGCCCATGATCACCACCGGACCCGCATCGGGGTCGGAGAGCGCGAAGGCCAGGGCCTCGGCCAGCTCGTCGCGCATGCGGGCGTCGACGCTGTTGCGGGTGTGCGGACGGTTGAGGGTCAGCACGAAGGCGCCGTTCACCCACGACTGCAGCACCCGCGGGCTGTCCGGCTCCTCGCGCACCCGCACCGGGGTGGCGGCCCGCCAGGCCAGGAACCCCCCCGAGGCCAGCAGCATGGAATAGGCGAAGGACTCCAGGGCCAGCGCCTGCTCGAAGCTCAGCGACAAGGTCATCCGCAGCACCTGGGCGGCCACGGTGGCGGCGGTGGGCTGGGCGCGCACCACTTCCTCGATGCGGCCCACGGCGGCGTCCAGGCGATCTGCGGTCAGGCCGACCCAGGGGCGCGGGGCGTCGGGGTCGATGCTGAGCAGGATGTCGTAGGGATCCAGCCCCGCGGTGGGCCGGCCGCCGCGGCGGTGCACGCCGACGCGGATCAAGCCGGGGCCGTCGGCCGGGGCCGGGGCGTCGCCATCGTCCAGGGCCGCGACCCACAGGCCGGCGCCGCCCTCCTCGGTCAGGGCGCCGAACAGGGCGGCGGCGGCATGGGGCTCGGCGGTCACAGGGCTAGCACCTCGTGTGTTTCGCGCCTTGATAGCACAAACTCGCGCCGGCGCCGCCTGGCTCCAGTGGCGACCCTGTTCATCCTGGCGGCGGACCACTCCGTCGCGGCGCGCTGGGGGAGGATGCACACATCGCGAAAATATTCGCTCTGTCAGTATGTTGAAGTTGCCAATCGGCCCTTCTCCCTGCAGGGAGAAGGGCGCACCAAGGCGCCGAACGCGACGCCCTTTACCCCGGCTTGGTGAGTTCGGCCTTGAGGACGCGGCGCAGCAGCTTGCCGGTTTCGTTGTAGGGCAGGGCGTCGCGGAATTCCCAGATCTCGGGGGTCTTGGTGGAGCGCAGCTTGGCCCGCACGCAGGCGGCCAGGTCCTCGATGCTGGGGCGCGCCTCGCCGGGCACGATCACCGCGGCGACCTTCTCGCCCCACTCGTTGTCGGGAATGCCCAGCACCGCCACGTCGGCGACGCCGGGATGCTCGCGCAGCACGTCCTCGATCTCGCCCGGCGACATGTTCTCGCCGCCGCGGACGATGACGTCGTCGAGCCGGCCTTCCACATAGAGATAGCCATGCTCGTCCAGCCAGCCGCCGTCATTGGTGGCGAACCAGCCGTCGTCCTGGATCACCTTGCGGTGCAGATATTCCCCGGCCACCTGGTCGCCGCGCACATAGACCTCGCCGGACTGGCCGGCCGCCAGCACCTCGCCCTCAGGGCCGCGGATCTCCAGCTCCAGCGTCGGCAGGGGCTGGCCCACCGAGCCCAGGCGCCGGCGGACGGCCGGATCGTCGGAACTGATCGCGGCGCGGTGATCGTCGGGCCCCAGCACCGCCACGGTGGAGCTGGTCTCGGTGAGGCCATAGGCGTTGACGAAGTCCACATGCGGCAGCATGGCCAGGGCGCGCTCGATCACCGGCTGGGGCATGCGCCCGCCGCCGTAGGACAGCGCCCGCAGGGCCGGCAGGGTCTCGCCGCGCTTTGCCAATATGTCGAGCACCCGGCCCATCATGGTCGGCACCACCATGGCGTGGGTGATGTTTTCCCGGGCGGCCAGATCCACCCAGGCCTCCGGGGTGAAGGCGTCCAGATAGACTAGCCGGCGGCCGCCATAGACCCCGGTGAGGATCGCCGAGATTCCGGCGATGTGATAGGGCGGCACGCTGATCAGCGCCGCCTCGTCCTCGTCGGAGCCCATGAATTCGACGCTGGAGATCACATAGGAGGTCAGCTGGCGGTGGCGCAGCACCGCGGCCTTGGGATCGCCGGTGGTGCCGCTGGTGAACAGCAGCACGGCGATTTCCGCCTCATGCTCTTCCAACTCGCCCGGATGGTTGGCGGGGTCGGCGCTGGCGGCCTCGAAGGCGCGGCGGGCGACCAGATGCACCCCCTCGACCCCCTGCACCCGGGGCAGCATGTCGTCATCCACCACCGCCACCGAGGGCGCGGTGCGGGCCAGCAGCTTGCGCAGGTCCGTGTCCGACAGCCGATAGTTCAGCGGCGCGAAGGGCATGCCCACCGCGCCGGCGCCGAACAGCACCATGGGCAGGGCCGGGCCGTTGACGCCGATGAACACGATGGACCCGCCGCCCCTGGCCTTCAGCCAGGCGCCGCCGGCCTTGGCGCGGGCGCCCAGGTCGGAAAAACACAGGCCGCCGTTCAGCGAGCCCAGCACGGTGCGGTCGGGGAAAACCTCGGCCGCCATGTCCAGCAGAAGCGATGTGTGCATTCGGGCCCGCTCAGTCGGACGACGGCAGGGCCTTGGCTTCCCGCAGTTGCAGCGGGCGGCCATTGAGCGCCAGGGTGCCGGTCCCGGGCTTCGAGGCCAGCACTTCCAGGCCGGTTTCCTCATCGAAATAGCGCTTGCCCACGGCGACGCCGCCTGACAGGTCCGCGGCCGCGATCAGGCCCTCGGGGCGTGGCCCCGCCAGGGCGGCCATCGGGTGGCCGCCGCACTCCAGCGTCGACGGGGTCTTGGGCGGACGCACCACCACCGCCTCGGCGGTGCAGACGGCGCTTCTCCAGCGCGAACCCGGCTTCAATTCCATTGCAGTCTCACTCCTTCGGCGCCTGGCGGCCGCCGCCGCCCTGCATTCGCTTCGGCGCCGATAAACTCTGCGCGGTCAGCCGCGTCAAGCTTGGGGGCGAACGGCGCAAAGCAAAAGGGACGCGCGGCATGAACCGCGCGTCCCCGATGTCTGCTCCAGGCGTAGCGACCTAGAAGTCGTAGGACGCCTTCACGCCCCACGACCGGTCACGGCCGACAGTGCGGAAGCCGGAGTCGAGCGAGTTCGGGCTGATGGTGGTCGGATAGCCACCCAGCGTATTGTGGAAGACGTGCTGGATGATGGTCTTGTCGAACACGTTGTCGACAAAGGCCTCAAGCGCGACGTTCTTTTCCGCATTGCGCCATTGCACCCGGGCATTGAACACGCCGTAGGCGCTAAGGGTCTCGGTCGGGTCGTTGTCGATGCCGGAAAAGGACTTCTCCTGCCAGCGGCCATCACCCTGCAGGGTCAGGGAGCCCATGTCGCCCATGGGGATCGAATAACGCACGATCCCGTTCAGGCTGACCTTGGGAGCCTGCACCAGCTTGTTGCCGTTGAAGATGCGGCCGTCGGCCTGGAACGCCGGGTTCGCAATCACCTTGGTGTCCAGAAGACCGACGTTAAGCGCCACTTCCAGATTGTCGGAGAGCGCCCAGGTGGTCTCAAGTTCCGCGCCATAGGTGCGCGGGTCACCAGCATTGATGTAGAGCACTGTGGTGGTTTGGGTGGTCTGATCGAAGGTGCCGATCAAAGCCTGCAAGCCATGGAACTTGTAGTAAAATAGCGAACCGTTCACCCGCAGCTTGCGGTCCAGGAAGTAGCGCTTCATACCCAGTTCGAAGGAGTCCACCGTCTCCTCATTCACCGGGCCGCGCTGGAACACCGGCCGGATGGCGTTGTAGCCGCCGCTCTTGAAGCCGTGGGAATACTGCAGGAAATACAGCTGGTCGTCGGCCGGCCGCCACTCGATGGCGGCGCGGCCGGTGGCCGCCTCGGTGGCGATGCTGGGCGCCGCATCGGCGTTGCAGTAGAGCCGCGAGGCTGTATTGACGTTGGCGTTCACCGCCGCCTCCCCCGGGCCGAGGCCGCAGGCCGGGAAGAAGGTGAACCTGCCCTTGCGGCTGTCATTGGTGTAGCGCAGGCCGGCTGAGGCGGTGAGCGTGTCGCTGACCGGTGCGTCCACCTGACCGAAGATCGCATAGGATTGCGTCGTGGTCCTGACCAGGGCCTTGGTGTTGCGCGGATCGATGGTCGGGTCATCGACGACGCTCAGGCCGATCTGGTCGCGGCGCAGATCGAACTCGGAGCCCGAGTAGGACTGCTGGTGGGCGCGGTAGAAGTAGACGCCGCCGACGTATTTGACCCCATTGCGTTCGCCGTTCAGGCGGATTTCCTGGGACACCTG
>CAXNKO010000161.1:0-5563 GCA_964202685.1 Caulobacterales bacterium | reverse complement strand
CCCGAGCCCAGGCCGGCGTTCAGCTTCGGACCGGTGGACAAGGGCCGCATCCGCCAGGCGACGCTTGGCGTCGGCTATGTGGGGGCGCTGAAGGGGGTGGGCCAGGTGAACCTCGGCCTGCAGAAGACCGACTACCGCCAGAGCTTCCGCCACCTAGGCGGCCTGGCCAAGACCGAAGCCAGGCCCTGGCTCTACAACGCCGCCCTGACACTGACGCCGCGGCCGTGGCTCTCGGTCTACGCCACCTATGTGCTGGGCCTGGAGGAGAGCGGAACCGCGCCCGAGAACGCTGACAACCGCAACGAGCAGCTCGATCCGTCCCGCACCACCCAGATCGATGGCGGGGTGCGCATCGCCCAGGGCAAGACCCGGCTGATCGTCTCGGCGTTCCAGATCGAAAAGCCCTATTTCAGCTTCGGCGCCAACAACCTTTTCGTCGAACAGGGCCAGGTCCGTCACCGTGGGATCGAAACCTCCCTGTCCCAGGACATTGGCGGTCTGCATCTGCTGGTCGGGGCGGTGGTGATGGATCCGGTGGTCACTGGCGCCGCGCGCGCGGCGGGCCGGGTGGGTAAGCGGCCGGTGACCACCACGCCGCTGCTGGTGCGCATCGACGCCGACTACAAGACCGCTATCCCCGGCCTGTCGTTCAGCGGCGCCCTGGTCCATACCGCGCCCCGCACCGCCTCGGCCCGCACCTATGTGTCCCTGGGGGGCGGTCAGCTGAAGGTCCCCGCCACCACGGTGATCGACCTGGGCCTGCGCTACCGGTTCAAGGCGGCGGAGATTCCCATGAGCCTGCGGGTGCTGGCGGGCAATGTGTTCAACGACCGGTCCTGGCGGGTGGTGGCCGCCAACACCTACCAGGCCGCCGACACCCGCCGCCTGACCGTGGGCCTGGCGGCGGACTTCTAGCTCCGCCCCATCGCCGCTTTGGCCTCGGCGATCTTGCTCTCCAGCCAGCCCAGTTCGTCGAAGGTGCGCCCGCCGGTCATCTCGATGAGCTTCTCCAGCGCCGCGATCTCGGCCGCCCGGGCGCCAGCGTGCTTCGGGTCGGCGGCGAGCGCGATCTCGAGGAAATGCAGCGCCTGCACGGGCTCGCCAGACTCCACCCGGTGCAGCGCCCGGTCGGCCAGGGCCGCGGGGCCGCCCGCCATGTCGGCGAGCTCGTGCCAGATCGACTTCGGCGGAACCCCATAAAGCTCGGTGGTGGAGTCATGGCGGAACCAGCCGGTGTATTCCTCGTAGACGGCGCGCACATACCAGGACACCGGACCGCGGCCCGGGGCCATGTCCAGGTGCGCCGGCAGGCGGATCTCCTGCATCAGGGTCCCCAGATCCTTCTGGGCGTTCATCCCCTTGACCGTCTCGTCATGGATATGGCGCACCGCCTCCAGCAGTTTGCTCATGTCGGCGCGGATGCGCGCCGCGCCGACGATGGGCTCATCGTGGCCGGTGATCAGCGTCTCCGGCCCCCAGCCGATCAGCCGCTCCAGGTCGCGCATGAACTGTGGCACGCTGCGGTCGCGGTCGCCGCGCAGGGTGTAGAAATGCGGCAGGGCGCCATAGAGCGCGCCCATCCAGTTGCCGGTGAAGGCGATCTTCTCGTCCGGCAGCCAGACCATCACCGAATCCATGGTTTCGCCGGCCGGGGCCGAATGCACCTCGTAGCGCCGCCCGCCGACCTGGAAGGCGTGGACATCGTCGAACAGGGTCAGGCGGTCGGGATCGGGCAGGCGCGGCGGCGGGGCCGGCGGCGGCGGGGCGGAGGGTACGATGGCGTGCAGGACCCGCCGGCCGCGGGGTCCGAAAAACGGCGCCAGCATGCCTCGCTCCCGGAGCAGCGCCGGGTAGTTGCGCTGCACGATGGTCCGCGCGCCCGGATCGGCAAACACATGCCAGCCGCCGATGTGGTCGAAATGGTCCTGGGTCATGATGATCGTATCGACCTTGAGCTTGCGCCCCAGCGCCTGCTCGAAGCGCTCGCGAAACCGGGGCCCCTGGTCGGGGGTGCCGGTGTTGATCACCACGTCGCCGGCGTCACTGGTCAGGAGATAGCCGTTGGAGGTGCCCTTGGACATCCAGATGAAGTCGTTGATGCGCTCGGCGGGCGCCGCGGGCTTCCATTCGACGGCCTTGACCAGGTGGTGGTCTGAACTGGAATAGCGGGCCATGGGCTTCTCCCCCTTGTGTTACCAGCCTAAGCTGAACCGAAAACCCGCACGTAGCCAGAGGGACGAACGATGACCGAGGCCATGCACCCGGACGCCCTGATCGCGGACGCGCAGGCGGCGACGGGACTGAGGGACTTTGATTCCGAGTCCTTTCGCGAGGGCCTGGCCATCCTGGTCTCCACCGCCAACCGTTCAGAGGTGATGACGGCGGAGGGCCGCGACCTGTGGAAATCCATGGCGGTGGCGGCGCTGGCCAACCGGCTGAAGGTCGCCGACCATATGCGCAGCCACCCGGCGGCGCTGGACGAGAAGATCGTGCGGCCAGTGGTGGTGGCCGGCGCGCCGCGCACCGGCACCACGCTGACCGCCAACCTGCTGGCCACCGATCCGGCGCGCCGCTCGCTGCTTAGCTGGATCGTCGATGATCCGGTTCCGCCGCCGACCCTGGCGACGCTGAAGACCGATCCCCGCTGCCTGGCGCGGCTGGACGAGGAGCGCATCGAGCGCGAGCGCGACCCGGCGGCGGGGCGCTTCTATCGCGCCTCGGCGGTCTATCCCACCGAATGCATCTTCGTCATGCACCAGGACTTCAAGGGCCTGGCCTGGGAGTCGTTCTTCCCCAACCCGGTCTATTCCGACTTTCTGATGCATGGGGACATGTCGACCGCCTACGACTACCACCGCTATTTCCTGCAGATGCTGCAGTCCCAGGCGCCGGGGACCTGGAACCTGAAGATGCCGTCGCATTCGCTGCATGTGAAATGGCTGACGCTGGCCTATCCCGACGTGCGCATCATCTGGACCCACCGCGACCCGTTCACCGCCATGGGCTCGCTGATGAGCCTGATCGCCAATTCCCAGAGCCGCTTCACCGGCGGCAAGCCCGACGACGCCTATATCGGCCGCCACTATCCGCATCAGATCACAGCCCACCTGGACCGCATGGTGGCCTTCCGCCAGGCGCGGCCCGATGTGCCGATCCACGACCTGCACTATGCGGGGATGATGCGCGACCCGATCGCCGAGATGCGCCGCATCTACGCCTTCCTCGGCGACGACTTCACCCCGCAGGTGGAGGCCGGCATGCGCGACTGGCTGGCCCACAATCCGCAAGGCAAGTGGGGCAAGCACGCCTACAATCTCGAACGCTTCGGCCAGAGCGAGGCGGCGCTTGCGCCCCTGTTCGAGAACTACCGCGCCCACATCGACGTCGAGGCCGAAGGGTACTCGGCCTGACGCCCACATCACACTGGAGAACCGCCCGCATGCCTGCCAAGAATCTCTTCGACCTGACCGGCAAGGTGGCCCTGGTCACCGGGGCCAACAGCGGCCTGGGCCTGGGCTTCGCCGAGGGGATCGCCCAGTGTGGCGGCGACGTGGTGATCTGGGGCCGGCGCGAGGACGCCAACGCCAAGGCCGCGGAGCACCTGGCCCAGTTCGGAACCCGGGTGCATCACCGCTCGGTGGACGTCGCCGATGAGGCCGCGGTGATCGCCGGCTACGCCGATGCGCTGAAGGTCATGGGCCGCATCGACTGCGCCATCGCCAACGCCGGCATGATGCCGACCATGGAGCCCTATCACGAGATGCCCGGGTCTTCCTGGCACGGCCTGTTGGCGGTGAGCCTGCACGGGGCGCACTACACCATGCAGCAGGCGATCCGCCATTTCCTCGACCGCAAGGAGAAGGGCGATCCCGGCGGCTCGATCATGGTCTGCGGCAGCTTGTCGACCCGTTATGGGGTGGCGCGGATCGAGAACTACGCCGCCGCCAAGGGCGCCCTGGCCTCGGTGGTGCGCTGCATCTCCACCGAATACGGCCGCGACGGCATCCGCGCCAACATCATCCTGCCCGGCCTGATCCGCACCGGCGACGCCACCCGGGAAGCGGAGAAGGACCACCCCTATACGGCTATGCTGGAGGAGCGCTGCCCCATCCCGCGCTGGGGCTATCCGGAGGATTTCCACGGCATCGCCGCCTATCTGATGAGCGATGCGGCGAGCTATCATAGCGGCGACCTGATCACCATCGACGGCGGCTGGTGCGGCAGCGTCTTCTAGGGAGAATGAGCATGAAGGCGGTCAACCTCTATGGGCCGGGCGATCTGCGGGTCGACGACATCGCCCAGCCAAGCCCCGGCGAACGCGACGTGGTGATCCGGATCGCCGCCTGCGGCATCTGCGGCACCGACCTCACCATGCTGCGCGACGGCTCGCGGCTGGCCGGCGCGACGCCGCTGGGCCATGAGGCGGCCGGGGTGGTGGTGGAGGCGGGCGCGGCCGCCAAGGGCGTGCGGGTCGGCCAGCGGGTGGTCATCAACCCCATGGGCGAGATCACCAATGTCATCGGCAACGGCGGCACCGAAGGGGCCTTCGCCGACTACCTGTTGGTGCGCGACGCTGAGCTGGGCCGCAACATCATCGAGCTTGCGGGCAACCTGCCCATGTCCATCGCCGCGGCGGCCGAACCGCTGGGGGTAGGCCTGCACGCGGTCAACCGCAGCGGCGCCAGGCCGGGGGAAAAGGTGGTGGTGTTCGGGGTCGGCCCCATCGGCCTGGGCGCGGTGCTGTGGCTCAAGGACAAGGGGGTCGATGACATCGTCGCTGTGGACCTGTCGCCGGAGCGGCTGGCCCTGGCGGGGCGCTATGGGGCCAAGACCGTGGTGCGGGCCGACAAGGACGACCTGGCCGAGACGCTCTATGCGGTCCACGGTCGCGAATATGTGCTGGGCGCGCTCTGCGCCGGAACCGACGCCTACATCGACGCGGCGGGGGCGGCGTCGATCGTCAGCACGGTGATCGGGCTTGCCAAGCTGCATGCGCGGCTGGTGGTGCCGGCGGTCTACCGCGAGCCGGTGCCGATCCACTTCGGCCAGATGCTGAGCAAGGAGCTGTCGATCACCACCTCGATCGGCTACCCCGACGAATTCGCCTGGGTGGTGGCGCGGCTGGGCCAGGACCCCGACCATTTCGCCGACTACATCACCCACCGCTTCCCCTTCGCGCGCTTCCACGAGGCGATGAAGCAGGCCGGCCAACGCGAGGCCGGCAAGGTGATGGTGGAGTTCGACGCCTGAGGTGACTCTCGCCAGGATCGGAGGAAATTCGCTATGTCCGCCGCCAATGTCTCGCTTGCCGCCGTCGGGACAGCGATCGCGGCGCTGATTTCCAACTGCCAGGGCGACGGGCGTCCTGCGGCGGACAAGCCAGCCGACTGCGTCGTGGTGACCGGCGCGGCGGCCGGGCAGGGTACGCCCGCCAACCGCGCGGGGCTCGCTCCGGCCGTCACCGTGCGCTGTTCCGCACAGCCACCGATCCCGGCCCCCCCCGCCGTCGCCGGGTCCGACACCTCGCGTTAGCAACCTGGCAACATCTGGTGGGCAGGGTCGC
>CAXNKO010000160.1:0-5588 GCA_964202685.1 Caulobacterales bacterium | reverse complement strand
GGGTCGGGTTCATCTGGGTCGTCGTCGTCATCCAGCTCATCGACGTCGTCGTCAACATCGTCCACGTCGTCGTCGTCGACGTCATCCAGATCGTCATCGTCGACGTCATCGACGTCGTCGTCATCCAGATCGTCGTCGTCTATCTCGTCTTCGTCTTCGTCTTCGTCGTCGTCCACCTCATCGACATCGTCATCATCGACATCGTCCAGATCGTCGTCGTCACTTTCAGAACTCGCGAAATTATCTTCGTCAAGGTCATCGGCTTCGAGCTCGCGACCGACCAGGGCGGCGAGCGAATTCACATTATCCGATCTCATAGATACCGTTCTCTTCGATGAAATTCATTTCGGGTCTACGGCAGGACAAAAGCGATGAGTGTTTTCATCTGTCGCCCGAATGGCCGCCCATACCCAGGATGAGTTCACAAAATTAAAGAGTTATTGCTGAAATTATGAAATTGTTATCTTTGGTTAATGGTCATTAATTGTGAATTCAACGAAGACAGTTGAATTTCATCTGATCTATTCTCGGGTAAAGCATCTGGCGGGCCGGGCGTTCAGAGTCGCCGTGGAGGGTATGTGAGCCGACAGGCCCAGCGATCCCCATCGGGGATGCATCCCGGACACGGCAGCCCACGCACGCCGACGAGCGCCGCGCCGACGGGTTGTCACAATCGGCGTGCGCCCGCCTTACCCCTCATACCCCGTCCACGGCGCGAACTTCGGCGCGCGCTTCTGCACGAAGGCGGCGATGCCTTCGCGGCTGTCGGGGTGGCCCAGACTGGCGGTGGCCAGGCGGTCGGCTTCGCGGACGGCGGGGGCCATGGGCTCGCTCAGGTGGCGGTAGACCATGTCCTTGGTCATGGCCATGGAGCGCGGCGAGACGTTGGCGGCCAGGTCGACCACGTAGGCCTCGACCATGGCCATCAGCTCGGCGGCCGGGGCGATGCGGTCGGCCAGGCCGATGCGGTAGGCCTCATGGGCGTCCAGCTTGCGCGAGCTCCACATCAGGTCCAGCGCCCGGCTGGGGCCGACGATGCGGGGCAGGAACCAGCTCACCCCATGCTCGGCGATCAGGCCGCGTTTGGCGAAGGCGGTGACGAAGCTGGCCTCATGGGCGACGAAGCGCAGGTCGCACATCATCGCCAGGATCAGGCCGAGGCCCGCGGCGGTTCCGTTCACCGCGGCGATCACCGGCTTGCCGATCTTCAGCAGGTTGATGAACTGGGCCGGCAGGTCCTCGGCGATGCCGCGGGCGGCCAGCTGGCGGTCGCCGCTTGCCGAGGCCTGGGCCAGGGAGGCCGCGTCGATGCCGGAGCAGAAGCCGCGCCCGGCGCCGGTGATGGCGATGGCGTGGACCCCCGGGTCCTGGTCCGCGTCGGCGATGGCGCGGTTGAACCCGGCGATCATCTCGAAGGTCATGGCGTTGAGCGTCGCGGGCCGGTTGAGGGTCAGCACCGCCAGGCCGGCGCGGCGTTCGACGAGAATGTCGGCAGGGGCTTCGGTCATGGGGGCTCCGTTGGCGTTCAGCGCGGCTTGGTCTCGTGGGCGGTCCAGGCGTCGTCGGTCCAGTCCAGCAGGTCCTCGGCGCCCGAGGAGCGCAGATGGTAGCCGCCGTCGATGACGATCATCTCGCCGGTGATATAGGCCCCGGCGTCGGAGACCAGGAAGCAGGCGAGGTTCGCCAGTTCCTCATGGCGGCCGACGCGCTTCAGCGGAATTCCGGCGGCGGGATCCTTGCCGTCATCGCGGCCGGCGGGGCGCAGGCGGGCCCAGGCGCCCTCGGTGGGGAACAGGCCGGGCGCAATGGCGGCCAGGCGCACGCCCTTGGGCCCCCACTCCACCGCCAGCGAGCGGGTCATGGCCAGCAGGCCCGACTTGGCCATGGCCGAGGGCGCGGTGAAGGCGCGGCCGGTGAGGGTCGAGGTGGACAGGATCGAGATCACCGCGCCCGGATCGCCGGCGGCGATCCAGCGCTTGCCGGCGGCCAGCGTGCAGTACATGGCCCCGTGCAGACTGGAGCCCAGGATGGCGTCGGCGGCGCGGGGCGACATCTTCTCGGCCCGGGCGATGAAGTTGCCGGCGGCGTTGTTGACCAGGGTGGTGAGCGGTCCCTCGGCCCAGACCTGGTCCATCATCGCGTCCACGGCGGCGGGGTCGCGGATATCGCAGGTCAGAGTGGTGACGTTCGCGCCCGGCGTCGCGACGCGGAATTCACCGGCGGTGTCGTCGAGCACCGCCTGGCGGCGCCCGCAGATGATCAACTCGGCCCCCAGGCCCACGAACCGCCCGCCCAGGCTCTTGCCCAGGCCGGTTCCGCCGCCGGTGATCAGGATGCGTTTGCCGGCCAGGAGGTCGGGGAGGAACATCGGCGGGGCCTCGCGGCGCTTGAAGATTGCCGGGGTTCCTTTAGCAGCACGGGCCAGACCCTGTCCCGGCTGGCTTGAATCAAGCCAGCCGGGATAAACAGGGTCGCCACTTAGAGTGCGAGCCCTTCTTGCCCACTCACGATGATCCATCGTGAGTGGGAAGGGCTCTGGCCGCGACAGGCGCAAATGCATTGGCGAAGGAATTGACGATGACAGGGGTTCTGGCGGGCAAGACGGCCCTGGTGACCGGCGGTTCTCGGGGCATCGGCGCCCAGATCTGCCGCACCCTGGCGGCGCGCGGCGCCACCGTGGCGGTGCATTACGCTTCCGGCAAGACCGAGGCGGAGGCGGTGGCGGCGGAGATCACCGCGGCCGGCGGCCAGGCGTTCGCCGTGCAGGCCGACATCTCGCGCCATGCCGAGGTGGCAGGGCTGTTCGAACAGCTGGACGCGGGGCTGACCCGGCTGACTGGCGGGACCGGCCTGGACATATTGGTCAACAACGCCGGCCGCGGCGGCGGCGGGGCGCTGGGCCAGACCAGCGAGGCCGACTATGAGGCGGTGTTCGGCCTGAATGTGAAGGGGCTGCTGTTCGTCACCCAGATGGCGGCCGAACGGCTGCGCGACGACGGCCGGGTGGTGAACATCTCCTCGGCCACCAGCCGCGGGGCCCAGGCGCCCAGGCTGGTCTATGCGGCGTCGAAATCGGCGGTGAACGGGCTGACCCTGTCGCTGGCCCAGGAACTCGCCCCGCGGCGGATCACCGTCAACGCCGTGGCGCCGGGCGCGGTGGCCACCGACATGATCGCCGCGGCGCGGGCCGACAAGGTGTTCAACGACATGGTCATCGGCGCCACGGCGTTCAAACGCTTCGGCGAGCCCCGGGACATCGCCGACCTGGTGGGTTTCCTGGTCAGCCCCGAGGGCGGCTGGGTCACCGGCCAGGTGATCGAGTCCAGCGGCGGCCTGCGGCTTTAGGGTTTGCCCCAGCGGGCGGCGGCGGCTTCCAGCAGCGGCAGGGTGAGGCCCTCGGCGCGGGCGGCTGCGCGGGCGGCGTCGACATCCTTGTCCAGATAGTGGGCCAGGCCGGTGAGGCGGGCGTCGATGTCGGCGCCCAGGAAGGTGTTGAGCGCGAAGGAGCCGCCGCTGGAGAGGCTGAGGCCCTGGATGGAGGTCTCCAGGGACAGGCCCAGCGCCTGCACCGCGCCCAGCGCCTCAGCGGCCAGGGCCACCTGGGCGGCGAACAGCAGGTTGTTGATCAGCTTCAGCCGCCGGGCCGCGCCCACCGCGCCTAGGTGGAGGATCGGGCTGCAATAGGCGCTGAGCACCGGACGGGCGTAGTCCAGCGCCGCGGCGTCGCCGCCGACGAACAGGCGGATGTCGCCGTTGCGGGCGTTTTCCTGCACGCCGGAGAAGGTGGCGTCGAGCACCGTGACCCCGGCCGGGGCGGCGGCGGCCACCGCCTCGGCCACCTGCGGCGTGCCGGTGGTGTGCAGGGCCAGCACCGAACCCGGCCGCATGGCGCCTATGACGCCGGAGTCGATCAGCACCGCGCGCACCTGGGCGTCGTCGAACAGGCCCACGCCCACCACCTCGGCGTCGGCCACGGCGTTCTCGAGAGTGTCGGTGATCCGCCCGCCCGCGGCGGTCAGGGCCGGGCGCGGCCGGCCGCCCCGGGAGTGGGCGACCAGGTCGTGGCCCTTGGCCAGGGCGGCGAGTGCGAAGGCCTCGCCCATGCGGCCCAGTCCGATCCAACCCACCTGCATGGCCGCCATCCCGCCGCTTGTCCGGCCGCCCGCGGCGACCCTATATGGCTGGCATAGGAGGGGCGGGCGCTTCTCCGCAAGGGGTGGAGTGGGCGTTTGGGATCGCTGCGTCGACGGATCGAGATTGTCACCCGCGCCGACGGCGTGGGCGGCGGCGAGGCCCGGGGCGTGGTCGAGGACGACATGCACCACTTCCTGGTCACCATCCGCGCCGTGGACGGGCGGGTCAGCGACACCGCCACCGAGGCGCCGCGGTTTCCCAATGTGCTGTGTCCCGCCGCCGGCGACCGGGTGCGCGAGCTGATCGGCATGCGGCTGGTGGAGGCCTCCGCCGCGGTGATGGAACATACCGACGCGCGCCAGCAGTGCACCCACCAGTTCGACCTCGCCAGCCTGCTGGTGGCGGCCCTGGCGCGGGGGATCGCCCACCGGGTCTATGAGGCGGAAATCCCCGATCTGGTCGACGACCGCCGCCATGTGCGCCTGTGGCGGGACGGGGCGCTGGTGCTGGAATGGGACATGGCCGGCGCGACCATCGAGGGGCCGGCGCCCTATGCGGGCCGGCCGATTGGCACCGGCTTCACCGGCTGGGTGCGCGAGGCGCTGGACCTGGAGACGGCGGAGGCGGCGCTGGTGCTGCGCCGGGCGGTGTTCATCTCCAGCGGCCGGGCCATCGACCTGGACGATCCGTCGCGGCGAGTGGGGACCGGGCCCATGGGCGGCTGCTGGGTCTGGCAGCCGCAGCGGGCGGCGTTCGCCCACCGGGTGGTGGGGTCGATGCAGGACTTCACCGACCGGCCTGAGGCGCTGACCGCCGATGACCAGGCCTGGCTGGGGTTTCGCGCTTGACGGCTTGACCTTGGCCGCGCCCTGCCGCTGTCTGGGGCGCAGAGCTGAGGGAGGACCGGCATGGACGCCGACGCCGCCGCGCGGATCGCGGACAATCCCAAATATCAGGCGCTGATCGCCCGGCGGGGCCGGTTCGGCTGGCTGATGACCGCGCTGCTGCTGATCGCCTACTTCGGCTACATCGCCGCCGTGGCCTTCGACAAGACCCTGCTGGCGCGGCGGATCGGCGACGGGGTGATGTCCCTGGGCATTCCGGTGGGGGTGGGGCTGATCCTGTTCACGATCCTGATCACCGGCATCTATGTGGCCCGCGCCAACGGCGAGTTCGACCGGCTGACCCGGGAGATCGTCGCGGAGGCGGGGGGCAGCCGGTGAACTGGGCGGCCATCGCCATGTTCGCGGGCTTCGTGGCGCTGACCCTGTGGATCACCCGCTGGGCGGCCCTGCGCACCCGCACGGCGTCGGACTTCTACACCGCCGGGGGCCGGGTGACCGGCTTCCAGAACGGCCTGGCCATCGCCGGCGACTATATGTCGGCGGCCTCGTTCCTGGGCATATCGGCGCAGATCTTCGCCGACGGCTATGACGGGCTGATCTATTCCATCG
>CAXNKO010000159.1:0-5614 GCA_964202685.1 Caulobacterales bacterium | reverse complement strand
GTGTAGGCCGCGCCGTAGGCTTCCAGCGCCCAGACCTCCATCTCGCCGAACCGCTGACCGCCGAACTGGGCCTTGCCGCCCAGGGGCTGCTGGGTGACCAGGCTGTAGGGGCCGATGGAACGAGCGTGGATCTTGTCGTCCACCAGGTGGTGCAGCTTCAGCATGTAGATGTAGCCGACCGTGACGGGGCGCTTGAACCGGTCCCCGGACTGGCCGTCGTACAGGTAGACCTGACCCGAACGGTTCAGGCCCGCCGACTCCAGCATGTCTTCGATGTCGTTGATGTGCGCGCCGTCGAACACCGGGGTGGCGAAGGGGATGCCCTTGGAGAGGTTGCGGGCCAGTTCCAGCAGGTCCTCGTCGGACTCCGGCAGTTCCTGGTCCGCGCCGTAGACCCCGAGCAGCCAATCGACCAGGGCCTTGCGCTGGCCGCCGTTCTGCCAGGCTTCCAGCAACTGGGCCACCTGCTTGCCGAGGCCGGCGGCGGCCCAACCCAGGTGGGTCTCGAAGATCTGACCCACGTTCATCCGCGAGGGCACGCCCAGGGGATTGAGCACGATATCGACGGTGGTGCCGTCTTCCAGATAGGGCATGTCCTCGATCGGCAGGATCTTGGAGATAACCCCCTTGTTGCCGTGACGGCCGGCCATCTTGTCGCCCGGCTGCAGCTTGCGCTTCACCGCCACGAACACCTTGCCCATCTTCATCACGCCGGGGGGCAGTTCGTCGCCCCGCTGCAGCTTGTCGACCTTGTCCTCGAAGCGGCGGTCGAGACGCTTGCGCGCCTCGTCGAACTGGCGGCGCAGGGCCTCCAGCTCGGCCATGGCCTTTTCGTCGTCCAGGGCGATCTGCCACCACAGGCCGGGGTGAATCTCCTCCAGCTTGTCCGCGGACACCTCGCCGCGCCCCAGGCCCTTGGGGCCGGAAACCGCGACCTTGCCGGTAATCAGCTGGCGCAGGCGCGAGGTCATGTTGCGGTTGAGGATCGCGAACTCGTCGTCGCGGTCCTTGCCCAGGCGGTCGATCTCGGCCCGTTCAATGGCCATGGCGCGTTCGTCCTTGTCGACGCCGTGGCGGTTGAACACCCGCACCTCCACCACCGTGCCCGCCACCCCGGGCGGCAGGCGCAGGGAGGTGTCGCGCACGTCGGAGGCTTTTTCACCGAAGATGGCCCGCAGGAGCTTTTCTTCCGGCGTCATCGGGCTCTCGCCCTTGGGCGTCACCTTGCCCACCAGGATATCGCCGGGAAGGATCTCGGCGCCGATGGCCACGATGCCCGCCTCGTCGAGGTTGCGCAGGGCCTCCTCGCCGACGTTGGGGATGTCGCGGGTGATCTCCTCCGGGCCCAGCTTGGTGTCGCGGGCCATGACCTCGAACTCCTCGATGTGGATCGAGGTGAACACGTCGTCGCGCACGATTCGCTCGGAGATCAGGATGGAGTCCTCGAAGTTGTAGCCGTTCCACGGCATGAAGGCGACGAGGGTGTTGCGGCCCAGCGCCAGCTCGCCCAGGTCGGTCGAGGGACCGTCGGCGATGACGTCGCCCACCTGGATCAGGTCATGCACCCGCACAAGCGGACGCTGGTTGATGCAGGTGGAGGTGTTGGAGCGCTGGAACTTCTGCAGCCGGTAGATATCGACCCCAGGCTTGGTGGGATCGGTCTCGTCGGTGGCGCGGACCACGATGCGGGTGCCGTCGATCTGCTCCACCACGCCGGAGCGGCGGGCGACCACCACCGCGCCGGAGTCCCGGGCGACCACGTCCTCCATGCCGGTGCCCACCAGGGGGGCGTCGGTCTGGATCAGCGGCACCGCCTGCTTCTGCATGTTCGAGCCCATCAGGGCGCGGTTGGCGTCGTCGTTCTCCAGGAAGGGGATCAGCGAGGCGGCGACGGACACCACCTGCTTGGGCGAAACGTCCATCAGGTCGACGGTGTCGCGGGGCAGCAGCGAGGGTTCGCCGTTGACCCGGCCGGGGACCAGGTCCTCGACGATATAGCCGTCCTTCAGCTGGATATTGGCCTGGGCGATGACGTGCTTGGCCTCCTCCATCGCCGACATATAGACCACCTCGTCGGTGATCCGGCCGTCCTTGATCCGCCGGTAGGGGCTCTCGATGAAGCCGTACTTATTGACCACCGCGTGGGTGGCCAGGGAGTTGATCAAGCCGATGTTCGGGCCTTCCGGCGTCTCGATGGGGCAGATGCGGCCATAGTGGGTGGGGTGCACGTCGCGCACCTCGAACCCCGCCCGCTCGCGGGTCAGGCCGCCCGGGCCAAGCGCCGAGAGGCGGCGCTTGTGAGTGATCTCCGACAGCGGATTGGTCTGGTCCATGAACTGGGAGAGCTGCGAGGAGCCGAAGAACTCCCGCACCGCCGCCGCCGCCGGCTTGGCGTTGATCAGGTCGTGGGGCATCACGGTGTCGATATCGACGGAGCTCATCCGCTCCTTGATCGCCCGCTCCATGCGCAGCAGGCCGACCCGGTACTGGTTCTCCAACAGTTCGCCCACCGAGCGGACCCGACGGTTGCCGAGGTTGTCGATGTCGTCGATCTCGCCGCGGCCGTCGCGCAGGCCGACCAGGGTCTTCAGCACCGCCAGCACGTCTTCCTGGCGCAGGATGCGCACGTCGTCGGGGCAGTCCAGCTCCAGGCGCATGTTCATCTTCACCCGGCCGACCGAGGACAGGTCGTAGCGTTCGCCGTCGAAGAACAGGCTCTTGAACATCGCCTCGGCGGCTTCCACCGTCGGCGGCTCGCCCGGACGCATGACCCGGTAGACGTCGAACAGGGCGTCCTCGCGGGCGGTGTTCTTGTCCACCCGCAGGGTGTTGCGCATGTAGGCGCCCATGGTCACGTCGTCGACGTCGAGGACGTCGAGGGTGGTGAACCCCTGTTCCTCCAGCGCCGCGATCAGCGCCGGGTCGAGTTCGTCGCCGGCCTCGGCGTAGATCTCGCCGGTCTCATGGTTGACCAGATCGCGGGCCAGGTAGCGCCCGGTGAGCGCCTCCGGCGCCAGCAGCAGGGTCTTCAGGCCATTGTCGGCGTAACGCTTGGCGTTGCGGGCGGAAATCTTGGTGCCGGCCGGGGCGATCTCCTCGCCGGTGTCGGCGTCGATCAGCGGGAACTCCGGCTTCACCCCGCGCCAACGGTCGGGCTTGTAGACGGTGGCCCAGCCGGCCGCGCCGGTCTTGCTCTCGGCGCGCTGTTCGTAGGACACGGTGTCGTAGAAGGTGCCGAGGATCTCCTCGCCGTCCATGCCCAGCGCCATCAGGAAGGTCGAGGCCGGCAGCTTGCGGCGCCGGTCGATGCGCACGAAGACGATGTCCTTGGCGTCGAACTCGAAATCCAGCCAGGAGCCGCGGTAGGGAATGACCCGGGCGGCGAACAGCAGCTTGCCGGACGCGTGGGTCTTGCCCTTGTCATGGTCGAAGAACACCCCGGGCGAGCGGTGCATCTGCGAGACGATCACCCGCTGGGTGCCGTTGACGATGAAGGTGCCCTTCTCGGTCATGAGCGGGATGTCGCCCATGTAGACGTCCTGCTCCTTGATGTCCTTGACGGAGCGGGCGCCGGTTTCCTCGTCGGTCTCGAACACGATCAGCCGCAGTTTCACCTTCAGCGGCGCGGCGTAGGTCATGTCGCGCTGGACGCATTCCTCGACGTCGTACTTGGGCTCCTCGAATTCGTAGGAGACGTATTCGAGCACCGCGCGTTCGTTGAAATCCTTGATTGGGAAGACGGACTTGAACACCGCCTCGACGCCCTCTTCGCGGCGGTCGGCGTGGCGGACCTCACGCTGCAGGAACTGCTCGTAGGAGGACCGCTGAACCTCGATCAGGTTCGGCATCTGCACAGCTTCGGGGATGCGGCCGAACGACTTGCGGATCCGCTTCTTGCCGGTAAACGATTGCGCCATGTTTTTTCCTTGGGGGCGCAGGGACGGAGTCCAGGCGCCGCTTTGTCATTCCTTGCGTCCACCCTCGGCGGCCATGCGGCGCCGGACGCTGGAACTGCCCCTGTGTCGTCAGGGGCGCTCCCTCGCACGGCCGGAGGGCGAATGGCCGTGCCTCGGAGCGATCACGCGCGAAGGGTCGTGCCGACGAATCGTAAATTTCGCGAAGCCCGCGAGATAGGCGGTTTGATGACCGGCGCCAAGCGCTTTTTCGTGAGCCCAGGCCGGGCGGCCCGGCGTTCGCGGCTTGGCGCGGTCGTGCGGGCCGAAAACGCAAAAGGCCCGGAGCAAGCCCCGGGCCCTCGCCGACGTTGGTGAAACGCCGTCCTACTTGATGGTGACCGAGGCGCCGGCGTCTTCCAGCTTCTTCTTGATCTCTTCGGCTTCCTGCTTGGAGATGTTTTCCTTCACCGGCGTCGGCGCGGCTTCGACCAGGTCCTTGGCTTCCTTCAGGCCCAGGTCCGGACGCACGCCGCGGACTTCCTTGATCACGTTGATCTTCTTGTCGCCACCAGCGGTGAGCATGACGGTGAATTCGGTCTGTTCTTCCACTTCGGCGACCGGAGCGGCGGCGCCGCCGGCCGCGGCGACGGCGACCGGGGCGGCGGCGGAGACGCCCCACTTTTCTTCCAGCAGCTTGGAAAGCTCGGAAGCCTCCAGAACCGTCAGGGCGGACAGGTCGTCGACCAGTTTATCGAGGTTAGCCATGGGTTTTGATCCTTAAGATGAGATGTGTGTCAGGGAAGATGACGATCAGGCGGCGTCTTTGGCGGCATAGGCCGCCATGACGCGCGCGAGCTGACCAGCCGGCGCTTGCAGCACGCCGGCGATCTTGGTCGCGGGCGCCTGGATAAGGCCGATGATCTTGCCGCGGAGCTGATCCAGCGAAGGCAGCGACGCGAGCGCCGTCACCGAAGCCTTGTCCAGCACCTGGTTGCCCATGACGCCGCCGACAACGGTGAACTTGTCGTTGTCCTTGGCGTACTGGGTGGCGACCTTGGCGGCGGAGACAGCGTCCGGCGCATAGGCGATGGCGACCGGACCGGCGAAAAGGGCGTCGCCCGCTTCACCCATCGAGCCGTCCAGAGCCTTTTGCACCAGGGTGTTCTTCACCACCCGGATCTTGGCGCCTTCCTGGCGAAGGCGGCCCCGAAGGTCCGTCATCTCCGCAACGGTCAGACCCATGTAATGGGTCACGACCACGGTCCCGGACGAAGCGAATACGCCTTTCAGCGCTTCGATCGCGTCCTGCTTTTGAGCGCGGTCCATTGCGGTCTCCTACTCAGGTTTGGCGGCCGGACCATTCCGGACGCCGTAAGCGATCGCGCGCGGAAACTGGCCCGCGCCCGATCATTCGCCTGTCCTTGAGAAGCCGCAGTCCCGCGCGCCGCCCGTGGGGCCGCCCGTGGAAACCTCATCTTCCCGTCTCCCTACGGCGCAGGGGGGCCCCCCCGCCATTAAGATCCAGGCGACCCCTGGACCCCGCAGTTCTCGGACAGGATCGGGGACGGTGACGCCCCCTACCCTCACTCCCTTGGCGGGAGCGAAACTCTAAGAGGCGCGGCGTTTACACGAAGACGGCGGGCGTATCAACCGCTGTTGAGCCGGGAAACACGAGCCCTCCGGCGCTTTTCGCTTGATCGCCGTCCCCGCCCGGCGCT
>CAXNKO010000158.1:0-5641 GCA_964202685.1 Caulobacterales bacterium | reverse complement strand
CGGTGGCGGTCAGCGGCGGTTTCAGCATCGGGCCGAAGTCGCCGTAGGGGCGGCTCAGAGGGCGCGGGCCAGCCGCAGGGCTTCGGGATTTTCCACCCGGGCGCGGCGGGCGTTGATGTCCAGCTCCGAATCGACGGCGTTGAGGGCTGCGTGGGGCAGCGGGGCGGTGGAGCCGGGCAGGTGCGCCAGGGCGGCGGGGTCGGGGCTGACATCGTGCGGTAAGGCCATCACGCGATCTCCATGGGTCCCCAGGTGGGCGATGTTAACCTTCCGCCCATTCCTCTGCAGGAGAATCTGCTGGCCTCACGAAGTCTTGAGGCATTAAGGGGAGGCGCACCTGACCGCCGTCCAAAAACGCCATTGGCGCAAATGCGTGTTGGCGGCTAGCGGGTAACGAACTAGGATTTCGCCCGACGCGCGTCGGGGCTGCCGGGTCGTGCTCTCACGGGCGCGTATTCGCAGTTGCGAACATCAGCGCCGCGAGAGGAACCGTTTTGCAGCCCACCATTACCAAGGGCCCCGACTACTTCCACAAGGTTGTCGATTGCCAGTGGGCCTGCCCGGCCCATACGCCCGTGCCCGAATATATCCGCCTGATCGCCGAGGGCCGCTACAGCGACGCCTATATGGTCAACTGGCGCTCGAACGTGTTTCCGGGGATCCTCGGGCGCACCTGCGACCGGCCCTGCGAGCCGGCCTGCCGCCGCGGGCGGGTGGAGGAGGCGCCGGTGGCGATCTGCCGGCTGAAGCGGGTGGCCGCCGACAACAAGGATGCGGACGATGTGGTGGCCCGCATGCCGAAGACCCCCTTCGCCCGCAACGGCAAGCGCATCGCCCTGGTGGGCGCGGGGCCGGCCTCGCTGGCGGTGGCCCGCGACCTGGCGCCGCTGGGCTATGAGCTGATCTGCTTCGACGGCGACCCCACCTCGGGAGGGATGATCCGCAGCCAGATCCCGCGCTTCCGGCTGCCGGAATCGATCATCGACGAGGAGGTGGGCTATATCACCGACCTGGGCGTCGAGCTGCGCCTGGGTCAGCGGATCGACAGCCTGAAGGCGCTGATGGGCGATGGCTATGACGCCATCTTCGTCGGCTCCGGCGCGCCGCGCGGGCGCGAGCTGGACATTCCCGGCCGCCAGGAGGCCAAGGCCAACATCAATATCGGCATCGACTGGCTCTCCAGCGTCTCGTTCGGCCACGTCACCTCCATCGGCAAGCGGGTGATCGTGCTGGGCGGCGGCAACACCGCCATGGACTGCTGCCGCACCTCGCGGCGGCTGGGGGGCGAGGACGTCAAGGTCATCGTCCGCTCCGGCTTCGAGGAGATGAAGGCGTCGCCTTGGGAAAAAGAAGACGCCATGCATGAGGACATTCCGATCCTCAACTTCCTGGTGCCGAAGGAGTTCGTGCACGACAACGGCCGCCTGACCGGGGTGATGTTCGAAGAGGTGGTGGCCCAGTACGACGACAAGGGCCGCCGTAAGCTGGTGAACTCCGGCAAGCCGGACCAGTTGATCGAATGCGACGACGTTCTGGTGGCGGTGGGCCAGGAGAACGCCTTCCCCTGGATCGAGCGCGACCTGGGCATGGAATTCGACGAGTGGGACGTGCCCAAGGTCGATCCGATCACCATGGAGTCAACGGTGCCGGGCATCTTCTTCGGCGGCGACGCGGCCTTCGGGCCCAAGAACATCATCTGGGCGGTGGCCCACGCCCATGAGGCGGCGATCTCCATCGACCACTACTGCAACGGCATCCCGGTCACCGAGCGGCTGCCGCCGGCCACCACCCTGGTCAGCCAGAAGATGGGCATCCACGAGTGGAGCTACGACAACGACATCTCCAACGACCTGCGTCACCGGGTGCCACTGCGCGACAAGGCGCTGGCGCTGAAGGACGTGCGGATGGAGGTGGAGATCGGCTTCGACCGGGCGCTGGGCTATCGCGAGGCCGAGCGGTGCTTCAACTGCGATGTGCAGACGGTGTTCGACGAGCCGCTGTGCATCGAATGCGACGCCTGCGTGGATATCTGCCCGGTGGACTGCATCACCTTCGCCGACAATGGCGAGGAGGCGGACCTGCGGGGGCGGCTGATGGCGCCGGCGCTGAACCTGGACCAGGACCTGATGGTGTCGGAGGTGCTCAAGACGGGACGGGTGATGGTCAAGGACGAGGATGTCTGTCTGCACTGCGGGCTCTGCGCCGAGCGCTGCCCGACGGGCGCCTGGGACATGCAGAAGTTCCTGCTGGATATGGCCCATGCCGGCGAGGGCGCATGTCACGACCGATAGAGCGCACCAATGACTTCGTGGTCAAATTCGCCAATGTGAACGGCTCGGGGTCGGCCAGCGCCAACGCGCTGTTCGCCCAGGCGATCCTGCGGATGGGCGTGCCGGTGGCGGCGCGCAACATCTTCCCGTCCAATATCCAGGGGCTGCCCACCTGGTACGAGGTGCGGATCACCGAGGCTGGGCTGCTGGGCCGCCGCGGCGGCGTCGATCTGATGGTGGCGATGAACCCGCAGACTTGGGACCGCGACCTGGCCGAGATCGAGACCGGCGGCTATCTGTTCTACGACTCCACCAAGCCGATGCCGCCGGCCAAGTTCCGCGACGACATCACTGTGATCGGCGTGCCGCTGACCCGGATGTGCAACGCCGCCTACACGGTTCCGCGCGAACGGCAGCTGTTCAAGAACATCATCTATGTGGGGGCGCTGGCCGCCCTGATGGACATCGACATCGGCGCCATCGAAACCCTGCTGTCGGAGCAGTTCGCCGGGCGCGACCGGCTGATCAAGGCCAATTACGAGGCCCTGCACATGGGCCGCGACTATGTGCGCGAGCACCTGGGGCCGATCGGGCTGAAGGTGCGCCACGCCGACGAGGTGGGCGACCGCATCTATGTGGAGGGCAATGAGGCCGCGGCCCTGGGGGCGGTCTATGGCGGGGCCACGGTCTGCGCCTGGTATCCGATCACCCCATCGACGTCACTGGCCGAAGCTTTCACCAGCCATTGCGAGACCTTGCGCAAGGATCCCGAGACCGGCCAGGCCCGCTACGCCATCATCCAGGCCGAGGACGAAATCGCCTCCATCGGCATCGTGGTGGGCGCCGGCTGGAACGGGGCGCGGGCGTTCACCTGCACCTCGGGGCCGGGGATATCGCTGATGCAGGAGTTCATCGGCCTCAGCTATTTCGCCGAGATTCCGGCGGTGATCTTCGACGTGCAGCGCGGCGGGCCCTCCACCGGCATGCCCACGCGCACCCAGCAGTCGGACATCGTCTCGGCGGCCTACGCCAGTCACGGCGACACCAAGCATGTGCTGCTGCTGCCGGAGGATCCGGGGGAGTGCTTCGAGTTCGGGGCGCTGGCCTTCGACCTGGCCGACCGGCTGCAGACCACCATCTTCGTGATGCTCGATCTGGACATCGGCATGAACGAGTGGCTGACCGAGCCGTTCAAATGGGACGAAAACCGCAAGCTCGACCGCGGCAAGGTGATGACCCACGCCGACCTGGAGACCGGCCGCGACTTCGGCCGCTACCTGGACGTGGACGGCGACGGGGTGCCGTTCCGTACCTATCCCGGCGTCCACCCCACCCGGGGCGGCTATTTCACCCGCGGCACCTCGCGCAACCCCTACGCCCGCTATTCCGAGGAGGGCGCGGTCTATGTGGACAACATGCAGCGCCTGCTGCGCAAGTTCGAGACCGCCAAGGGCCTGGTCCCCGCGCCGGTGGCGCGCAATTCGACAAAGCCGACCCGGGACGGGGTGATCTATTACGGGTCCACCACCCCGGCGCTGCACGAGGCCCTGGACGTGCTCAAGGCGGACCATCGTCACCTGGACGCCCTGCGCCTGCGGGCATTCCCGTTCGCCGACGAGGTGTTCGACTTCATCGCCGCCCACGACCGGGTGTTCGTGGTGGAGCAGAACCGCGACGGCCAGATCCGCGGCATGCTGATCAACGAGGGCGGCGTCGATCCGGCCAAGGTGATCGCCATCCTGCACTATGACGGCACGCCGATCACCGCCCGCTTCATCGCCGACAGCATCGGCGAACACATGGGCGTGGCCCGGACCCGCGTCACGGAGGCCGCCGAATGACGTTCATCGCCAAGCCTAGGCTGCACCACCCGCAGCTCGCCCCCAATGCGCTGGGCTATACGCGCCGCGACTACGAGGGTTCGGTCTCGACCCTCTGCGCCGGGTGCGGCCACGATTCCGTCTCGGCGGCGATCATCCAGGCCTGCTACGAGCTGGACCTGCCGCCGCATCGGGTGGCCAAGCTGTCGGGCATCGGCTGTTCGTCCAAGACGCCGGACTATTTCCTCGGAAATTCCCATGGATTCAACACCGTGCATGGGCGGATGCCCTCGGTGCTGACCGGGGCCAACCTGGCCAACCGCGATCTGATCTACCTGGGGGTCTCCGGCGACGGCGACTCCGCCTCGATCGGCTTCGGCCAGTTCGCCCATTCGGTACGGCGCGGGGTCAACATGACCTATATCGTCGAGAACAACGGCGTCTATGGCCTGACCAAGGGTCAGTTCTCGGCCACCTCCGACCGCGGGTCAAAGTCCAAGCGCGGGGTGATGAACACCGACGCCGGCATCGATCTGGTCTCGGTGGCCCTGCAGCTGGGCGCCACCTTCGTGGCCCGGTCGTTCTCTGGCGACAAGGCCCAGCTGGTGCCGCTGATCAAGGCGGCGCTGAGCCACCGCGGCGCGGCCTTCATCGATTGCCTGAGCCCCTGCGTGCAGTTCAACAACCACGCCGGATCCACCAAGAGCTTCGACTATGTGCGCGAGCACAATGAGGCGGTGAACCGCATGGACGTGGTCCCGGCCCGGGCGCCGATCCACGTGGAATATGCACCCGGCACGAGCCAGGCGGTGACCCAGCACGACGGCTCGGTGCTCAACCTGCACAAGCTCTCGGAGCACTACGATCCCACCGACCGGATCCGCGCCATGTCATTCCTGGCCGAGCGCCAGGCGGCCGGCGAGATCGTCACCGGCCTGCTGTTCGTCGATCCGGAGGCGGAGGACCTGCACCACGCCATCGGCACCGTCGAGGCGCCGCTGAACACGCTCAGCGACCGCGAGCTGGTGCCGGGCCCGGCCGCGCTCGAGAAGATCAACGCCTCGCTGCGATAGGCCAGACCATGGCTCACGACCGCATGGCGGTGCTGGCTGCGATGATGGACCAGGGGGTGATCCCGGTGTTCCATCACCCTGATCCGCAGGTCTGTATCGAGGTCATCCAGGCCTGCGCCAACGGCGGGGCCAAGTGTTTCGAGTTCACCAACCGCAGCGACTTCGCCCCGCAGGCGTTCGAGGCCGCCAGCCGTCACTTCGCCAAGGCCGACTCCAGCGTGATCCTGGGGGTGGGCTCGGTGGTGGACGCGCCGACGGCGGCGATCTACATCGCCAGCGGCGCGCGCTTCGTGGTCGGGCCGCTGCTGAACGCCGAGGTGGCCCGGCTCTGCAACCGCCGCAAGATCGCCTACAGCCCCGGCTGCGGCAGCGTCAGCGAGATCGGCCAGGCCGAGGAACTGGGCTGCGAGATCGTCAAGCTGTTCCCGGGGGCCGCGGTGGGCGGGCCGGATTTCGTGCGCAATGTGCTGGGTCCGAT
>CAXNKO010000157.1:0-5643 GCA_964202685.1 Caulobacterales bacterium | reverse complement strand
CCGCCTGATCAGCCTGATGGAGGATGTGGAAGACATCCCCGGCACCGCCCTGCACGAGGGCATCAACTGGGCCTGGGAGTCTTTCCCGCAATTCATGGACGCGCTCGGCCGGCGCGAGCTGGCCTTCGACGTGGCGGCGCAGATTCCCCATGCGCCGCTCAGGCTCTATGTGATGGGCGAGCGCGGGGCGGCCGATGAGCCGGCCACCCCCCAGGACCTGGCCGCCATGGCCGCCCTGGTCGAGGAAGCCATTACCGCCGGCGCCGTCGGCTTCTCCACCTCGCGAGTGCAGGAGCACCGCACGGCGGCCGGCGTGCCGATCCCCGGCACATACGCCCCGGAGGAAGAGCTCATGGCCCTGGCCGGCGCGGTCAGCGCCGCCGGCCGCGGGGTGGTGCAGGTGGTGCCCCGGGGGCTGGTGGGCGCAGCCCTGTTCCCGGAGTCCGGCCATCAGTTGATCGGCGAGGCCGAGATGTTCGCCCGCGTGGCCCTGGGCGCCGGCGCCCCGGTGGTGTTCTCCATGCTGCAGGCCCACGGGGAGCGCGACGCCTGGCGCCAGGTGATGGCGGTGGCCGACAGGGTGAGCGCCGGCGGCGGCCGGCTCTATCCCATGGTGGAACCACGGGCCTCGGGCCAGCTGGCCAGCTGGGGCGGCTACCACATCTTCATGCGCCGCGAGACCTACCTGCGCATCGCCCACCTGCCGCTGGCGGCCCAGCTGGTCGAACTGCGCAAGCCCGAGGTGCGCGCGGCGATCCTCGCCGACCGCGACGTGCCGCCGGACACCGACTCGCTGATGGCCAACTACCACCTGACCCTGCGCATGACCCTGCCCTACCAGTTCATCTATGACCGCAGCGCCGCCTTCGAACCCGTGCGCCGCGAGGAGTCCCTGCGCACACTGGCTGAACGACAGGGCGTGGATATCGAGGCGCTCGCCTATGACACCATGCTGGGCGACGAGGGCCGGGTGCAGCTGTTCGGCCTTTCCAACAACTACGCCAACGGCTCCTATGACGACGTGGCCGAAATGTTGATCCACCCGCGCAGCCTGGTGGGCCTCAGCGACGCCGGCGCCCATGTGCGGATCATCTGCGACGCGGCCAATCCCACCTTCATGCTGACCTTCTGGGCCCGCGACCGCACCCGCGGCCCGACCCTGCCGCTGGAAGCGGTGATCCGGATGAACACCGCCGACCTGGCCGACGCCTTCGGGTTCGCCGATCGCGGCCGGCTGGAGGTCGGCCTGCGGGCGGACATCAATGTGATCGACTTCGCCAACCTGAGCCTGGACCTACCCTATCTCACCGACGACCTGCCCAAGGGCGGCCGGCGCATGTTGCAGAGCGCCAGCGGCTATGTCGCCACGCTGGTCAAGGGCGTGGTCACCCGGCGCAACGACCGCGACACCGGCGCGCGGCCGGGAGCCCTGGTCCGCGACGCGGGCTTTCACCGGTCCAGCCGCTCGGTGGCGCCGGCGGCGAACTCTGTCTGACGGGCGGTGTCTCCCCGTTCGCGCTGCGAAAGCTCCGAACGCCGGTATTGCAGCGGCGGCTCGCCGGTGTGCTGCTTGAAGAAGCGGTTGAAATAGGCCGCGTCGACGAACCCAAGGCCATAGGCGATCTCGGCGACGCTCTTCTGGCTGAAGCTGAGTTCGCCCTTCGCCTCGACAATGATCCGCTCATGGACCAGCGACAGCGGCGTGCGGTTCATGGTGTTCTTGCAGGCGCGGCCCAGTCGGACCGGCGTGACCGCCAGCTGCTCGGCGTAGTCCTCGATGCTGAGCCGCCGACGAAAATTGTTCTCGATCAGCTCCCAGTACCGCATCACCAGTTGGGCCGGCGCGAGCTCCGCGGCGGGCGGTTCGCTGGGTTGGGCCGGCGGCGGCGTCCCGGGTCCCGCCGACCCCAGGATGACGAAGGCATAGGCGATGACCGCCGCATCGCAGAGGCCGCCAAGTCGCTCCGCGGCCTGCTCGAGTTCGTTCTGGATCCGATTGCGCACCCCCTGGTTGGCGCGGCCGACCGCCAGCGGCGCCACACGCGGCAACCCATAATGGCGCCAGTGATCGCCGGTGGGCACGTACAGCACCGGCAGCACCCGGCTGCGCAGGAAGGCCTCGGTGGCCGCCATCAACACGCCCCGGGCGCCCGGATCGAGCCACAGGCGGACGTGGGCGCCGCAGGGCGCCACGGCCAACTCGCCGGGCGCCAGCGTATGCGAGGCGCCGGCGATGGTCATCCGTCCGCCGCCGCTGTGCAGGAACATATACTGGCGGCAGGTCTCGCTGGTGAGATCCAGACCGTTCGCTCCGATGGGCGATAGATCCTGTAGGCGCTGGATCTTCGCCGACAGCGTCATGTGGTCGGCAATGTCTGCGACTCGCATCGTCGAACTCGCTGCGCCGTTTCGATGCTACTGCAAATTTATCCCATCACTGTCGAAAAAATACAAGGAAATGATGGATCCCCACCTTGTCCTTGCGCCGCCGTTTGGAGACCCTTCCGCCGACGAAATTCGCTCTGCAAGAGCCTTGGTTGAAGCGACATGGCCGGAAGGCCTTCTCGAGCGGCCCGCGCGCACCCCGACGCCTTTGGCGTTCGCGACCCATGCGCAGAACGCACCGCGCGCCATCGCCGGGCCTTGCTCGGGCGGACGGCGGGCCTGGTCGCGGCCGCGCTGGGGGTCCAGGCCGTCGCCGCGGAGCCGGCCCCGGCGCCGGGGCAGGCCTCGATCGGGTTGGTGATCGGCGGCTGGCGCTTCGCGCTCCATGAGACCCACAACGCCAGGACCGAATGTCCCGACGGGTTTCAGTACAAGCAGGCGCAAAACTACGCCGCGCAATTCCCGACGCCTGAGGCGCGCAAGGCGCACGGGGAGCGTTTCGGATACTACGTCAATCGTGGGCCGAACGGCGAGAACGTGTTCTATTTCCCCACGGTGGTGACCGACCCGCTGCCGTTTCGCGCCGCCCAGGGCCCCACGGCGATCGGCCTCGATCTGGATGGCGAACAGGCGGGCCAGGGCACTGCGGAAACCCTGCCACACGGAAACTTCACCTCGCCGGATGGGCGCGCGGGCGTCGACAACCAGCTCTACCGCGTCATCGGTTGTACGCCGGGGTGGCGCAGGGGCGGCATGATCGACGGGATCGTCTCGTCGTACATCCGCTCGGAGACCCAGCCCAGGCTGCTGCTTGAGATCACCGGCGTCGATGATGAGCGCAATGACCCCGAGGTGACGGTCACCACCTATCGCGGGCTCGATCCCATCGCCGCCGACAGCAAGGGCGCGTTGATCCCGTGGCTCAGCCAGCGCATCGACTACCGGGGCGGCGCCCGCTACGTACAGCGGTTCCCGGGACGGATCGTCGACGGTGTGCTGATCACCGAGCCCACCGACGTGCGCCTGCCCTACTACGAGCAGCCGGACATGGCCGGGGACCGGATCATCCGGCGGATGCGGCTGGAACTGCGGCTGACGCCCGGCGGCGCCGAAGGCCTGCTGGGCGGATATGCGGATCTGGAGAACTGGTACCTCAACTACGCCAAGACCTGGGGCGCCCACGCCATCGCCGACGTCGAGGGCTGGAGCGCGCCGGCGACCTATCAGGCGCTGCGCAGCTTCGCCGACTTTCGTGAGCCGGAGACGGGCCAGGTGACCGGCATATCCGCGGCCTATGAGGTCGCCTTCACCCGAGCTTTCATCATACACTCGCCCAAGGGCGAGGCGGCCATCGCGGCCCGCCTCGCACCCACGGAGCCCCCGCGCGCGATGGCCAGCCGATGAATCGTTTCGCCCTGAGAACGCTTCCCTCCGTCGTGCTGGCCGGCGTCGTCGCCGCGGGCCTGTTCCTGGGGGGCGGCGCGATCCGCCATCCCGCCGCGGCCGCTGTGCCCGCGGAAGCGGAGCCGGCGCTGAAGTCGGCGCCGCTGCGGGTCCGGCTGATCAGCCAGGGCCAGTACGCCAACACCATCGCCTATGTGTTCGGCGATGATATCAAGGTGCCGACCCGGTTTCCGGCCGTCAACCGGACCAAGGGCCTGCTGGCGCTGGGATCGGCGACGGCGGTGCTGACGCCGAGCGGCGTGGAGCAGTTCTCCCGCAACGCCCAGGTGGTGGCCGAGCAGGTGGTGGCGCCGACCCGGCGCGGCTACCTCATTCCCTGCACGCCGAAATCGGAGCTGGCGGCGGACGCCGCCTGCGCGCAGCGGTTCTTTTCCAAGGTGGGCCGACTGCTCTACCGGCGGCCGCTGCGCGCCGATGAGCTGGCGGTGATCGTCGCCGCGTCAGGTGAGGCGGCGGAGCGTCTGGGCGGCTTCTATGAGGGGGTCCGCTACACCCTGACTGGCATGTTGACGGCGCCGGACTTCCTGTTCGTCATCGAACAGGCGCAGGCGTCCCCGGACCTGGCCACCGGCCATGGCCTCGACGCCTATTCCCTGGCGTCGCGCCTCAGCCTGCTCAGGTGGAACGCCGATCCCGATGACGAGCTGCTGAACGCCGCGCAGCGGGGGGCGCTGGCCACCCCGGCTGGACTTGAGCGCCAGGTTGACCGGCTGCTGACCTCGCCGCGGCTTGAGAAGGGCGTGCGGGCGTTCTTCGCCGACATGCTGGCGTTCGACAGTTTCGCCAATCTGGCCAAGGACCCGCTGATCTATCCAGCCTACCGGCCGCAGGTCCCCGGTGAGGCCGAGGAGCAGGCGCTGCGCACCATTGTCGACCAGCTGATCACCCGGAACGGCGACTATCGGGATCTATTCACCGGCCGGCGCACCTTCCTCACCGGCGCCCTGGCGGCGCTCTACCGCGTGCCGGCGGACCCATCGAAGGACTGGTCGACCTATGAGTTTCCGGCCGACAGCCCGCGATCCGGTTTGCTGACCCAGATCGGCTTTCTGTCGCTCTACGCCCACGCAGGCCGCAGCAGTCCGACGAAGCGGGGCCGCGCGCTGCGGGAGAACTTCCTCTGCCAGATCGTCCCCGACCCGCCGCCGAACGTGGACTTCTCGATCGTGGAGGATCCGAACGCGAAGTTCCTCACCGCGCGGCATCGGCTATCGGCCCACAGCACCGACCCGACCTGCGCCGGCTGCCACAGGATCACCGATCCCGCCGGGTTGGCGCTGGAAAATTTCGACGGCGCCGGTCAGCACCGCCTGGACGAGAAGGGCGCCCCGATCGACGCGTCGGGCGAACTGGACGGCGTGCCGTTCGACGATCCTGCCGGTCTCGGCCGGGCGATACGCGACAACCCGGCCACAACGTCATGCGTCGTGGATCGCCTCTACAGCTATGCGGTCGCCCGCGAGGTCGGCCGCGAGGAGCGGGCGCTGGCGGGATACCTGAGCCAGCGCTTCGCCAAGGACGAGTACCGTGTGCCGGCGCTGCTGCGCACCATCGCGCTGAGCCGGGCGTTCCGCGCCGCGTCGCTTCCCGACCCATCACCGACGATGAAGAGCGCTTTGCTGTCGGGTCGCGACGGCCACCTTGCTAAGGGAAAACAACAATGAAATCGGTTTTCAGCCGGCGGAACATTCTGCGTGGAGGGCTGCACGGCGGGGCGGTGACCGTGGCCCTGCCGCTGCTCGACTGCTTCCTGGACGGGAACGGCGAGGCGCTCGCCAGCGGCGCGCCGCTGCC
>CAXNKO010000156.1:0-5658 GCA_964202685.1 Caulobacterales bacterium | reverse complement strand
CGCACGATGCGCAGGAAGTGGGTGAGCGGGAAGATCTCGCCGATCGCCTGCGCCCAGCCGGGCATGCCGCGGAACGGGAACATGAAGCCCGAGAGCAGCATCGAGGGCAGGAAGAAGAAGAACGTCATCTGCATCGCCTGCAGCTGGTTCCTCGCCACCGCCGAGAAGGTCAGGCCGACCGCGAGGTTGGCGCCGAGGAAGGCCAGAAGCGCCAGAGAGAGCAGGCCGATCGATCCCAGCATCGGCACCTGGAACAGGAAGCGCGCGGCGACCAGCACCACCGCCACCTGGACATAGCCGATGGCGATGTAGGGCAGCACCTTGCCGAGCATCACCTCGCCCGGCTTCACCGGCATCGCCAGCAGGTTCTCCATGGTGCCGCGCTCGGTCTCGCGCGTGACGGCGAGCGAGGTCATCAGGATCATCGTCATGGTCAGGATGACGCCGAGCAGGCCCGGGACGATGTTGTAGGCGGTGATGGCCTCGGGATTGTAGCGCCGGTGCAGGATGAACTCGAAAGGCCGCGGCGCCGGCGCGCGGCCGGCCAGCGGGCCCTTGAGGTCATGGGCCAGCATCCGTTCGGGCAGGGCGGCCAGGGCCGCCGCCGCCCCGCTGGTGGCCGAGGGATCGGACGCGTCGGCCTCGACCAGGATCCGGGCCTGGTCGCCGCGCACCACCCGGCGGGTGAAGTCGCCCGGGATGGTGATGGCGAACTGCACCTGGCCGGAGCGGATCAGGGCGTCAAGCTCCGCAGGCGTGCGCGCCTGGGCGACCAGGTCGAAATAGGCGCTGTTCTTCAGCGCGGCCACCGCCGAGCGGGCGAAGGTGGAGTCTTCCTGCACCAGGATCGCGGTCGGCAGATGCCGCGGTTCGGAGTTGATGGCGTAGCCGAACAGCAGCAGCTGCACGACCGGCATGGCCAGGATCATGGCGTAGGTCACCCGCTCGCGAGTGAGCTGCTTGAACTCCTTGATCATCACCGCGGCGACCCGCAGGCCCGAGAAGGCGCTCATTGGAAATCGTCCTCGGCGCCGGCCATCAGCCGGATGAACACATCCTCCAGGGTTGGTTCCGACGGCGTCCAGCGGAACGGCTCGCGCCGCCAGGGGGCGATGGCGGCGTCGAGCGCGGCGCGGTCCTCGCCGCTGACCCGCAGCGCCGCGCCGAAGGGCGCCGCGGCGATCACCCCGGGGCGGGCGGCGATCTCGGCCGACAGCCGATCCACCCCCGGCCCCTCGCCGTGCAGGGTGACGATGTGGGCGGCGGCGACCACCTCCGCCGCCGTGCCCCGGGCGATCAGCCGGCCGTAGCTGATGTAGGCGATCTCGTGGCAGCGCTCGGCCTCGTCCATGTAGTGGGTGGAGACCAGGATGGTGAGCCCCTGGGCGGCCAGGGCGTGAATCTCATCCCAGAAGGTGCGCCGCGCCTTGGGATCGACCCCGGCGGTGGGCTCGTCCAGCAGCAGCAGCCTGGGCTCGTGCAGGGTGGCCACCGCCAGCGCCAGCCGCTGCTTCCAGCCCCCCGAGAGCGCGCCGGCCAGCTGGCTCCGCCGCTCGGTCAGGCCCAGCCGCTCCAGGGCCTGGGCCACCCGCTGGGCGCGCCGGTCGAGGCCGTGGACCCGGGCCATGAACTCCAGGTTCTCCTGGATGCTCAGGTCCTCATAGAGCGAGAACCGCTGGGTCATGTAGCCGGTGCGCAGCTTGATCTCGGCGGCCTGGCCGATGAGATCGTAGCCCAGGCAGGTCCCGGCCCCGGAGTCCGGCGTCAGCAGGCCGCAGAGCATGCGCAAGGTGGTGGTCTTGCCCGAACCATTGGGCCCCCGGAACCCGCAGATGCGGCCTTCGGTCAGCCGCAGCGCCACGTCGCGCACCACATGCTTGTCGCCGACCCGCTTGTTCAGCCCCGCCACATCGATGGCGTAGGTCACCGTCCGGGCTCCAGCGGGACCACATCCACCGGCAGGCCCGGATTGAGCAGCCGGCTCGGCCTTGCCTCCACCAGATAGACCAGCCGGTCGCGGGCCTCGCGGGAATAGATCACCGGCGGGGTGAATTCGGGCCTCGGGCTGACGTAGCTGATCTGGGCCGTGAGCCCCGCCCCACAGCCGTCGCAGGAAAACCGCACTGTGCCGCCCGGCCGATAGGCGGACATGGCCGGGGCGGGGACGAAGAACCGCAGCCGCACCCGGCCGTCGGGGATCAGGGCCAGGATCGGCTGGTTGGCCGCCGCCCACTCGCCGGCCTGGTAGAAGACCTCCTCCACCCGCCCCGCCGCCGGGGCGGCCGGCGAGGTATCCGCCAGCCGCGCCTCCACCTCGGCCAGCGCCGCCCCGGCCTGGCGGGCGCGGGAGTCGGCGGCGTGGATCTGATCTTCCCGCGCCCCCAGGGCCGCGGCGTCCAGCCGCCGCCGCGCGGCCTGCGCCTGGGCCCGGGCGGCCTGGGCCGCGGCGCGGGCGTCGTCGAGCCGGGCCGGCGCATAGATCCCCTGGCGCGCCAGGGGTTCGGTGCGCCGTAGCACCGCCTCGGCGTCCCGGGCGCGGGCCTCGGCGGCGGCGGCCTCGGCCTCCAGCACCGCCAGCTCCGTGGGCCGCTGACCCTGGCGGACGTCGCGGGCCTGGGCCTGGGCGGCGTCAGCCTGCGCCACCTGCTGGGCGCGCTGGGCGTTGAGCACCCTGGGGTCGATGGCGAACAGCCGCTGGCCCGCCGCCACCCGGTCGCCCCGCGCCACAGCCAGCATGGTCACCGTGCCCGACACCGGCGCGGCCAGATAGATCGGCTCGCCCTCCACATAGCCCGACAGCACCGGCGTCTGCTTGAGGTGCGGGACCAGCAGCAGGACCGCAAACAGAACCGCTGCGGCGGCCAGGAGCCCTGCGATCAGCAGGTGTTGCGGCTTCATGCGGCCTCCCCGATCAACAGCCATCCCAGCATGGCCTCCTCATCTCGCGCCGACAATGTCCCGGCGTCAAAGCCCCGCGCCGGACAGGCGAGTTGAGGATTCGCCGGTAATGGCGCAGCCTGTGGCGCTTGGTTCCACGCAAACCCAGAGACTGACCATGACCGAGGACCTGACTTGGATGCCCGCCTGGCGCATCCGCGAGCTGATCGCCAAGTCGGAGGTGTCGCCGGTGGAGGTCACCGAGCACTTCCTTGGCCGCATCGAGGCGCTGGAGCCGCGGCTGCACGCCTTCCGTCAGATCGACGCCGCTGGCGCCCGCGACCAGGCCCGGCGGGCCGAACAGGCGGTGCGCGCCGGCGAGGACCTGGGGCCCCTGCACGGCATACCCGTGGCGCTGAAGGAACACATCCCCATCAAGGGGCTGAAGACCATCGCCTTTGGGGCCGCGACGCCGTCCATCGCCCCTCACGACGACATCTGCACCGAGCGACTGCGCAAGGCCGGGGCGGTGATCGTCGGCTCCACGGTCATGCCCGGCATGGGCAATTACGCCCCCGCCAGCCGGGTGGGCCTGACCAGCGACCTGTCGCGGCATCCGCGCAATCCCTGGGACGAGACCCGGGTCCCCGGATCGTCCAGCGCCGGCGGGGCGGCGGCGACCGCGGCGGCCATGCTGCCCATGACCATCGGCTCGGACGGTGGCGGCTCCACCCGGCTGCCGGCCTCCCTGTGCGGGGTGATCGGCGTCCATCCCAGCCGCGGCCGCATCCCCTATGTGAACTATGACTCGCCGATGCTGATGACCACCGTCACCTTCGGCCCCATCACCCGCGACGCCCGCGACGCCGCCGTGGCCATGCAGGCCCTGGCCGGCGCCGACGGCCGCGACTTGATCTGCATCCAGGAGCCGGCCCCTGACTATCTGGGCGGCCTCGACCGGGGGGTGGAGGGGATGCGGCTGGCCTGGACCGACGACTTCGGCTTCGCCGACATGTACGCGCTTGGCGAGACCCCACGGGTGATCGAGACGGTGCGCAAGGCGGCCCTGTCCCTGGCCGGGCAGGGGGCCTCGGTGGAGCCGGTCGCCGACGTCTGGGAGGACTTCTGGACCGGCTACTTCACCACCAACCTGGTCTATCTCAACGTCACCCCGCCACCGGGCACGCCGAAGCCGACCATCGAGCAGGTGCAGGCCGCCTTCGAGACCCGGGCGCGCAACTACCAGCATTTCGACGACCTGCTGTCGAAGTACGACCTGCTGCTCAGCCCGACGATCCAGTTCACCGCCTTCACCGTCGAGGGCTGGGACGCCGCCTGGAACCGGGACGGGGCCAACTACCCCCACGGGACTTTCGCGCCGACCTACACGTCCGACACCCATATGTTCAACTGGCTGGGCTGGCCGGCGGTGTCGGTCCCCTGCGGCTTCGTCGACGGCCTGCCGGTGGGCCTGCAGATCATCGGCCGCCCCCGCGACGAGCCGAAGATCCTCCGCGCCGCGGCGGCGTTCATGAAGGCCAATCCGCTCACCCGCCGCCCGCCGGTGAGCTGAGCGGACCCCGCGCCGGCCCCATGCCCAGCTTCACCACCCGCGACGGCTGCACACTCCACTATGAGATTACCGGCGACGGCCCGGCGGTGGCGCTCACCCCCGGCGGCCGCGAACGCAAGGAGGCGCTGGCGCCGCTGGCCGCCGCCCTGGCCAGACACTGCCGCGTGCTCACCTGGGACCGGCGCAACACCGGCCGCAGCGACCTCTGGTTCGCCGGTGAGTCCGAACAGGCCATCTGGGCCGACGACCTGGCCGAGCTGCTCACCAGCCTCGACTTCGCCCCGGCCTGGCTGGCCGGCGGCTCGGCCGGCTGCCGGGTGTCGCTGCTCACCGCCGTGCGCCATCCGCAAGTGGCCAAGGGCCTGGTGCTCTGGTCGGCGTCGGGCGGGGCCTATGGCTGCCAGTTCCTCGGCTTTCAGTACCATGTGCCCTACATCATGGCCGCCCAGCGCGGCGGTATGGCGGCGGTGGCCGAAACCCCGTTCTTTGCCGAGCGCCTGGCCGCCAATCCCGCCGCCCGCGCCTACCTGCTGGGCCTCGACCCGGCGGAATTCATCGACACCCTGAAGCGCTGGAACCAGGTCTTCCACCACCGCCCCGACACCCCGGTGGTGGGCCTCACCGAGACCGAGCTCCGCGCCATCCGCCTGCCAGCCCTGGTCTTCGACGGCTGCGACGACATCCACCCGCCGGAGGCAGCCCGCGCCCTCGCCGCCCTGATTCCGGGCGCCGCCTTCGCCGCCTCGCCTTGGACTAGAGACGCCTGGATGGACCGCTTCACCGGCCGCGCCCCCGGCTCGGTGTTCGACCTCTACCCGCTGCTGGCGGAGGGGATACTGGGGTTCGTGGGGGCGGCCTGAACGGCGGGGCCGGCGGTCAAGACCTTGCAGGCCTTTGGGAGGGCGCGACGGCGCCCTGCATCGCCGTCAAGCGTCGGCGCGGTTTTCATGGAGAACGAGCCCATGCATCGATGCGGTCAAGGGGAAAACGGGGGGTCGCCCGGCCCATTCTTCCTCAGGGTTCGGAATTCCAGGACGTCAAAGCACACCCTTGCCGCGCAGGCGTTCGATCTCGTCCGGGCTCAGGCCGAGATCGGCGAGGATGGCCTCGGTGTGCTCGCCGGCCAGGGGCGGGCGGGTGCGGATCGCGCCGGGGGTGCGGCTGAGGCTGACCGGCGCCGCCGACAGGGGCGCGGGCTGGTCGAGGCC
>CAXNKO010000155.1:0-5662 GCA_964202685.1 Caulobacterales bacterium | reverse complement strand
CTGTCACCGAATTTGCAACCCTACCGATTGACGTCGATCACCACCCGGCCGCGGATCTGGCCGGCGACGATGGCGGCGGCCAGTTCGGGGAGTTTGGACATTGGCTCGACGGTGGTCATCTGGGCCAGCTTGGCCTGGTCCAGGTCGCGGGCCAGCCGGGCCCAGGCGGCGTCGCGGGCGCTGAGCGGGGCCATGACCGAGTCGACGCCCAGCAGCGCCACCCCGCGCAGGATGTGGGGCAGGACGGTGGCGTTCATGTCGGCGCCGCCGGCCAGGCCGCAGGCCGCCACCGCGCCGCCGTAGACGGTCTGGGACAGCACATTGACCAGGGTGGTGGAGCCGACGGAATCCACCGCGCCGCTCCAGCGTTCCTTCTGCAGCGGGCCGCCCTTTTCCGCCAGCGCCGCGCGATCGACGAACGCCGAGGCGCCCAGGCCGGTCAGGTAGTCATGGGTCTCCGGCCGGCCGGTGGAGGCGGTGACGTTGTAGCCCCCCGCCGCCAGCAGGGCCACGGCCACCGAGCCCACGCCGCCGGCCGCGCCGGTGACCAGCACCTCGCCGGCGCCCGGCTTGATCACCCCCCAGCGCTCCAGGGCCTCGACGCAGAGCGCCGCGGTATAGCCCGCGGTGCCGATGGCCATGGCCTGTTCGGCGCTGAAGGCGTCGGGCAGCCGCACCAGCCACTCTGATTTCATCTTGGCGAAACGGCCATAGCCGCCCCACTGGGTCTCCGACAGGCCCCAGCCGTTGACCACCACCCGGTCGCCGGCCTTCCAGGCGGGATCGCGGGACTCCACCACCGTGCCGGCCAGGTCGATGCCGGCCATGGTCGGCGGCTTGCGGGCGATCTTCTGCACCCCGGCCACCGCCAGGCCGTCCTTGTAGTTCAGCGACGAGAAGGCCACCTCGATCAGCACGTCGTTGTCGGGCAGCTGGTCGACGGTGAGCGTGCGGAACTGGCCCTTGGGCTTACCGTCGATGTCTTCGATCAGCATGGCGTTGAAGGAGGTGGTCATGACGTTGGGTATCCTCGGCCTTCAGGAGGCGCTGGCTTGAAGTGGCGTGTGGGCGGGCCCTACTGGACCCCGGGTTCGACCAGCAGCCGCTCGGGCGTGCGGATCAGGATATTGACCGGATAGGGTATCTCCTGCGGTTCGGCGAGCCGCATGTTGGGGGTATGCCGGCTCAGCAGCTCCAGCACGATCTTCAGCTCCATGCGAGCCAGGGGCGCGCCCAGACAGAAGTGCCAGGTCTTGCCGAAGGACAGATGCTCCTCGGAATTCTCGCGGCGGATGTCGAACCGGTCGGCGTCCTTGAAGTGAGCCTCGTCGCGGTTGGCCGAGGCCAGCACCACGAACATCAGCGCCCCCTTGGGGATCGGTATGCCGCCCACCTCGGTGTCGCACAGGGCGGTGCGGCGCAGCGCCAGGGTGGGGGAGTTGAAGCGCATCATCTCCTCCACCGCCCCCGGAATCAGCGAGGGATCGGCGCACAGCTCGCCCCATTGCCCACGATCGGCCAGCAGCACCTGCAGGCCATTGAGCATGGCCGCGGTGGTGGTCTCATGGGAGGCCAGGCTCATGGAATAGACCATGTTGACGATGTCCTCGACAGTGAGGTCGTCGCCGCGCACCTTCGACATCGCCAACAGATCGCTGGTCAGGTCATCCGCCGGCTCGGTGACCCGCCGCTCCACGAAGGCGCGGGTGTAGTCCCAGAACGCCACCAGATCGCCCGCCGCCTTCACCTGTTCCTCGGGCGTCAGCGCGCCGTAGGTCAGCGCCACGCGGCGTCCGCACCAGCCCTTCAGGAGATCGGTGTCGGCCATGGGAAAGCCCAGAAGGGTGAAGGCCGAGAAGGCCGGCAGCGGAAAGGCCAGGTCGGTCATCAGGTCGCAGACCGGCTTGGCGGCCAGGGCCGTCACCAGACGTTCCGCCTCGGCCCGCACCTTGGGCTCCACCACCGCCCAGCGCTTAGAGTTCAGGTTGCGCGAGGCGGCGTTGCGCATCTTCGGATGCCGCGGCGGGTCGCAATTGGTGAAGGTGGGCTTGCGGGGAAAGCCGCTGTTGAGCATCGCCTGGGCTTCGGGGCAGACCGGCAGGAACGGGCTGGTGGCCCCCAGGGACGAAAAGCTGTCGCGGTCATTGAGCACCCGGACCACGTCGTTGTAGCGCGAGACGACATAGACCTTGAGCTCCGGCGCATAGGTGACCGGGGCGTCCGCCCGCAGTTCGGCGAACAGCGGGAACGGGTCGTCCATATAGGCCTGCGAGAAGGGGTCGAAATCCTTCCTGACCGGGCATTCGAGCAGCATCAGCCGCCTCCTTCCGACGTATCGGTCGCGGCCCGGATTTTCGCGCCGCGGGCCAGGTTACGCAATACAAAAACCAATTCACGTCCGCATAATAATATCTCGCAGGCAGGTTGCCTCGGCCCAGCGGCGATGTAACCTCCATACACCGGATGCAGCGAAGGGCGCAGGGGTGGAACGCAACACGGAAAAATTGGGCGTCTATATCCTGCCGGGCGGGGTGAAGGATCCGCGCCCGGGGCCGAAACAGGCCCGCGCCGCCGAAGCGGCGGGTCTCGGGACCGCCTGGCTGGGGGAGCGGTTCGACACCAAGGACTTCACCGCCATCCTCGGCGCCGCCAGCCAGACCACCTCGACCATCAAGCTGGGGGTGGGGATCACGCCGATGAACGTGCGCCACCCCATGGTGCTGGCCTCGGCCGGACAGACCCTGCAGGCGCTCACCGAGGGCCGGTTTATCTACGGGTTTGGCCGCTCGGCTTCCTGGCGCTGGACCGGCTACGGCCTGCCGGCGCCCAGCCTGACCTCCATGGCCGACGTGGCCGCGCTGCTGCGGCGGCTGTGGGCGGGCGAGACCTTCAGCTATCAGGGCCCGGCCGGCGACTTCCCCAATATTCGCCTGCCGCAGATCACCGGCATGGCGCCGCCGCCGCTCTATCTGGCCGCTGTGGGCCCCAGGACCCTGGCGCTCGCCGGCGCGGCCTTCGACGGGGCGATCCTGCATCCGTTCCTGACTCCGGAAGCCGTGGGCCGCTCGGTGGCGACCATCCGCGCCGCCGCCGCCGCCGCCGGCAAGGATCCGGCCGCGATCAGGGTGGTGGCCACGGTGGTGGCCGCCCCCGACATGAGCGAGGAGGACGCCGGCCTGGCGATCAATTCCCGCGGCGCGGGCTATCTGGAGGTGCCGGGGCTGGGGGACATGATCGTGCAGGCCAACGGCTGGGACCCGGCGGACCTGGCCGCCTACCGCAACGACCCGCGGCTGTTGGCCCTGGGCGGCAAGACCGCCGACAAGCACCTGTCGCGGGCCGAACTGGTCGAGCTCACCCGGGTGTTGCCCAGCCACTGGATCGCCTCGTCCTCGGCCTCGGGAACCGGGGCCCAGTGCGCCCAGACCCTGCGCGGCTATCTCTCCGCCGGCGCCGACGAGATCCTGATCCATGGGGCCACCGCCGACCGCATCGGCGGCCTGGTGGCGGCGTTCCGCGGGGACGCCCCGGCGTGAGCGACGACGCCGAGCTGCGCGGGCGGCTGGCGGCCTGGCTGCAGACCCGCTGGACGGCGGATTTCGCCACCCCGCCCGGCGCCCTGGAGATCACCGCCTTTGGCCGCCTGGCCAAGGGCCAGTCCAGCGACATGCTGGAGGTGAGCTGCCGGGCCGGCGACCGGGCCCGCGACTATGTGGTCCGCTGCGAGCCCCGGGCGCGGCAGCTGTTCCTCAAGCCGGACGCGGTGCGCGAGGCCCTGGTGATCCGCGGGCTGGCCAGCCACGGCGTCGTGCCCCTGCCGGAGGTCTGCTGGATCGAGCCGGACGCGGCCGTGCTGGGCGCGCCGTTCTTTGTCATGGGACGGGTCGAGGGCCAGGCGGTGCTGGGGCGGCCGTCGATGCACCAGATGGGGCTGCTGCCGACCTTGAACCGCGAGGCGCGCGAGACCCTGTGGGCCTCGGCCATGGCGGCGCTGACGGCGATCCACGCGGCGGACTGGCGGCTTAGCCACGGCTTCCTCGACGACGCCGACGCCCAGGCCGGCCGTTTCGTCAACCATGTGGCGCGGCTGGCGGAATGGTACGCCTGGACCACCAAGGGCCGGGCGTTTCCCATCACCGACGCGGCGCTCGCCCACCTGCAACGGCGCGCGCCGGACCTGGAGGGCGCGGACCCAGTGCTGGTCTGGAACGACGCGCGGGTGGGCAACATGATGTTCGGCGCCGACCATAAGGTGGCCGCGGTGATCGACTGGGAACAGAGCCTGATCGGGCCGCGCGAGATCGACCTGGGCTACTGGGTGATGATGGACGAGTTCCACGCCGAGAGCATCGGCGTCGCCCGCCTGCCCGGCTGGCCCGGCGAGGCGGAGACCATCGCCCGCTACGAGGCCCTGTCCGGCCGGCGGGTCCGCCACATCGACGACTTTGTCATCCTGGGGGCGTTCTTCATCGCCACCACCCTAATCCGCCAGGCCGACATCGGCGTGGCCCAGGGCCGCCTGACCGCGGACACCCGGATGGGCCACGACAACACCACCACCCAGATGATCGCCCGCCGGCTGGGCCTGGCCGTGCCGGAGCTGTCGGCGGATTTCGCCGCCCACCGGGGTCTGCCCCCGTCGGCGGCCCGGTCCTGAAGGGTCCGAGGTTGCGCTAAACCCGGAATTCGATTACGCAAAACGTAACAAATCCAGGGGGTATTCATGTTCAGCACGTCCAGCCGCATCGCCTTGATCGCCGCCATCGCCATGCCGGGCGCCGCCCTCGCCCAGGCCGGGGACAACCAGGTCGAGGAGATCGTGGTCACCGCCCAGCGGCGCGAGCAGAACCTGCAGGACGTGCCGGTCACCGTCTCGGCGGTCACCGGCCAGAGCCTGGAGCGGGCCGGCATCACCGACACCCGCCAGCTGACCCAGATGCTGCCGGCCCTGGTGTTCTCCCGCGCCAACTCCAGCTTCCAGCCCTATATCCGCGGCGTCGGCACCCGCAACGCCAACGTCGGCGACGAGTCCAACGTCTCGGTCTACATCGACGGGGTCTATCAGCCGATCATGTCGTCGCTGGGCTTCGACCTGATGAACGTCCAGCGGGTGGAGGTGCTGCGCGGGCCCCAGGGCACCCTGTTCGGCCGCAACTCCACCGGCGGCCTGATCAATGTGATCACCACCGACCCCACCGAGGAACTGAGCGGCAAGATCCTGCTGCGCGGGGGTAATTTCGGCGAGTTCTCGGTGCAGGGCTACGCCGCCTCGCGCATCGTCGATGGCCTGCGCGGCGAGATCAGCTACTCGCGCTCCGGCGACAAGGGCTTCATCAAGGACCTGGTGCGCGGTGGCCACGCCGGCGACCGGGATTCCGAACTGATCCGCGGCAAGCTGCTGCTGGAGCCCACCGACAATTTCCGCGCCGCGCTGACCGCCAGCTTCGTGGACATCACCGACGGTTCGTCGGTGAACAACCAGCCGCTGAATGGCAACACCATCGCGCGCACCTTCACCCCCACCCCGCTCTACGGCGCGAAGCCGTGGGAATCGGCGCTTGAGCGGACCCTGGTGGTGTCGTCGCGGCAGAAGGCGCTGGACTTCCAGGCCCGCTTCAAGCTCGACGGCTTCAATGTGGAGACCACCACCGCCTACCAGAAG
>CAXNKO010000154.1:0-5683 GCA_964202685.1 Caulobacterales bacterium | reverse complement strand
CTGAAACACTCATTCGTTCAATCGCTTTGTCCCTTCTCCCCTTGCGGGAGAAGGTGGCCCTGCCCCCGGGTCCGGCCGGAGGCCGGCCCGAGGCTAAACTCCACAGGGTCGGATGAGGGGTTTTCCCCGACCCATCCGGTTAAGTCGTTGCGGAACATCAGCAATCTCGGCGAGACCCCTCATCCGACGGCTGCGCCGCCACCTTCTCCCGCAAGGGGAGAAGGATCAAGAAATCCCTCTGCCGACGATGTGTGAATCCGGTAGCCTCTGGGGGAGCATGGCTATTCGAACCCCACGCCCAAAGCCAAGCTCACCACGCCACCGGCAGCTTGCGGCGGCCCCAGAAGCCGAAGTTGGCCACCCGCTCGGTGGGTCCGTTCAGGCGCAGGTCCGGCATCCGCCGGATCAGGGTCCTGAGCGCCACGGCCATATCCATCCGCGCCAGGTGCTGGCCGACGCAGACATGCGGCCCCGCGCCGAAGGTCATGTGCTTGCGGGCCTGGGTCAGCGGCCGGTCGAGGCGGAACGCATCGCCGTCCTCGAACACGCTGGGATCGCGGTTGGCCGAACCGTAGGACATCTGCACCTTGCCGTTCTCGGGAATATCCACCCCGTGGCGGGACACCGGGCAGGCCGCGGTGCGCCACAGGCCCAGGCCCGGCGGATCGAAGCGCAGGGATTCCTCGATGGCAATGGGGATCAGCCGCTCCGGGTCGGCCTTCACCGCCTCCCAGCGGGAACGGTCCTCCAGCAGCCGCCACAGGCAGTTGGTGATCATGAAGGTGGAGGTCTCATAGCCCCCCACCAGCAGCACCTGCAGCAGCAGGAACATCTCCTGGCGGCTGAGCGGGCGGCCCATCACCTGGGCGCAGACCAGGTCGGAAATGATGTCGTCGGGCAGCACCCCGCCCACATGCTCGGGCCGGGGATCACTGATCCCCGCCCGTTCCAGCATCGCGAACCGCGCCTCGATATAGCCGGTGAAGAAGTCGTGGGCGGCCTGGACGTATTCCTGGTGGCGCTCGGGGCTGTCGGCCATCCAGGCGGAGTTGAGCAGCCGGTCGGCGTGGGTGCTCAACACCTTGGGGTCCGCATCATCCACCCCGAAGATCACCGCCGCCACCCGCACCGGGAACGGCTCGGCGAAATCGTCGTGCAGTTCGCCGCTGTTCCCCCTGGCCTGCATGGCCGCCACCAGCGCCTCGGCGAAACGTTCGGCGTGGGGCTCGTAGGTCTTCAGCTTGCGGGGCATCAGCCGCAGCTGGAACGTGTTGCGGAAGGCGATGTGCGCCGGCCCGTCGTCGGTCATGGTGGCCGTCTCGCGGTAGGTCGGCGAGGCGCCCAGCTTGGCCGAAAAATAGCGGGTGTCGGTGGAGGCCTCGCGCACGTCCTCGTAGCGGAACAGCACATGGTAGGGCACGTCGAGGCCGTCGAAATAGCCCACCGGACACTGGGCGCGCATCTGCGCATAGGTGGGGAACGGGTCGGCCAGCACCTGCGGCGACAGCGGATTGTAGTCGATCTTGGGGTCAGGCCCGGACATGGGGCGATCTCACCCCCAGAGCGGGGCCCGCGTCAAGGCCGTCAGCCCCGGGTCAGCCGCCGGCACAGGTCGTCGAGCTGCTCCAGGGTCTCATAATGCAGGGTCATCTGGCCGCGGCCGCCCTTGTCGGCGATCTCCACCTGCAGGCCCAGCACCTCGGCCAGGTCGTGCTCCAGCGACAGGGTGTCGGCGTCCTTGCCGCCGCCCCGCCGCGGCCGGGCGACCCCGTCGCCGGCCTTGCGGGCCAGGGTCTCGGCGTCGCGGACGCTGAGGCCCGCCGCCACGATCCGCTCGGCCAGGGCCGCCGGGTCCGGGGCCGCGGCCACCGCCCGGGCGTGGCCCGCCGAAAGCCGGCCGCTGGCCACATGCTCGCGCACCCGTTCCGGCAGCTGCAGCAGGCGCAGCGTATTGGCCACATGGCTGCGGCTCTTGCCCACCGCGCTGGCCACCGCCTGCTGGGTATGGCCGAACCGTTCGATGAGGGTCTGATAGGCCGCCGCCTCGTCGAGAGGGTTCAAATCCTCCCGCTGGACGTTCTCGACGATGCCGATCTCCAGCACCTGGCGGTCGTCCAGGTCGCGCACCAGGGCCGGCAGGGCGGTCAGGCCGGCCTTCTGCGCCGCCCGCCAGCGCCGTTCGCCGGCGACGATCTCGTAGCGCCCTCCCGCCGCCGGGCGCACCAGGATCGGCTGCAGCACCCCCTGCTCGCGGATCGAGGCGGCGAGCGACTCCAGTTCGGCCTCGCCGATGCTGCGGCGCGGCTGGTGGGGATTGGGCCCGATCAGCTCGATGCGCAGCTCGGCGGACCCCCGGCCCGACCCGGCGTCGGCCAGCACCGGATCCACCTCGTCCAGCAGCGCCGACAACCCACGGCCCAGACCCCTGCGCGCTTCCGCCATCACAATTCCCCTAAGCGGCCTGGGCGCGGCGCTTGCGTTCGCGCGCCACCAGTTCCTTCGCCAGCTTCATATAGGCCTGGCTGCCGGCGCATTTCAGATCATAGACCAGGGCCGGCTTGCCGAACGACGGCGCCTCGGAGACCCGGACGTTGCGCGGGATCACCGTCTCATAGACCGTCGGCCCAAAATGGGCGCGCACGTCGCGGGCCACCTGTTCGGAGAGGCTGTTGCGGCGGTCGTACATGGTCAGCACCACCCCCTGGATCTCCAGGTTGGGATTGAGGCTGCCGCGCACCAGCTCCACCGTGCGCATCAGCTGGCTGAGGCCCTCCAAGGCGAAAAACTCGCACTGCAGCGGCACCAGCACCGCGTCGGCCGCGGCCATGGCGTTTATCGTCAGTAGACTGAGCGATGGCGGACAGTCCACCAGCACATAGCTGTAGGCCCCGGTCTCGCGGATGGGGATCAGCGCGTCGCGCAGCCGGAACGACCGGCGCGGGGCATTGGCCAGCTCCAGCTCGACCCCCGACAGATCGGCGTCGCCGGGAATCAGGTCGAGACCCGGCAGGTCGGTCTTCACCGCCGCCTCGAGGATGGAATGACCGCCGATCACCACATCATAGAGGGTGGTGGTGCGCCGGGCCCGGCCGACCCCCAGGCCGGTGGAGGCGTTGCCCTGGGGATCGGAGTCCACCAGCAATACCCGCTCGCCCACCGCGGCCAGCGCCGTGCCCAGATTGATGGCGGTGGTGGTCTTACCCACCCCGCCCTTCTGGTTGGCCACCGCCAGAACCCGCAGCGCCGGCTTGGCGCTAGCGGACACGTTGCAACCCCTTCACCCGCACGATTCGTCCCCTGACATCGCTTTGGCTCGGCAGGATATCTGCCTCAAAGTCCCAATATCTTGTAGCTTCTTTAAGTTCAGACGCAACATCTTGTCCCTTGAGGAACAGGCCCGTGGCGCCGCGCCGCAGATAGGGGGCCGCATAGCCGAACAGGCGGCGCAGGGGGGCGCAGGCGCGGGCGGTGACCACATCCACCTCCAGGTCCAGGTCCTCGGCCCGGGCGTTGCGCACGGTGGCCGGCAGCCCGAGATCCTCGACCACAGCCTGCAGGAAGCGGCAGCGTTTGGCGAGGCTGTCGATGAGATCGACGTGAAATCCCGTCCGCCCCTTGCCCAGTATGGCCAGCACCACCCCGGGCAGGCCGGCGCCGGCGCCCAGGTCGGCCCAGCGCCGGGCGTCGGGGGCCAGGGGCAGCAGCTGGGCGGAGTCCCAGGCGTGGCGGGACCAGAACACCGGCAGGGTGGCGGCGCCCACCAGGTTCATCACCGCATTGGTCTCGGCGAGCCGCTGAAAGTAGCGGTCGAGGTCGGCCATCTGGGCCGGCGCCGCCCCGCTGGCGGCGGCGAACCCTTGCCGGTCCAGGGGCGCGATCGCGCCCTCAGGCGGCGCGGCGGCGGACATGGGCCAGCAGGGCGGTGAGCGCGCCCGGCGTCACGCCCTCGATGCGCGCGGCCTGGCCCAGGGTCAGGGGCCGCACGGTGGCGAGCTTCTCGCGCACCTCGTTGGAAAGGCCGCCCAGGCCGGCGTAGTCGAGATCGGGGTCCAGCTTGAGGTCCTCGTCGCGGCGGAAGGCCACGGCGTCGGCGGCCTGGCGGTCCAGGTAGCCGGCGTAGGATGCGTCGATCTCCAGCTGCTCGCGCACCGCCGGCGCCCAGCCGGCCACCTCCGGCCAGATGCTGGCCAGTTCGGCAAACCCGATGCTGGGATAGGCCAGCAACTGCACCAGATCGCGGCGCTGGCCGTCGGCCTTCACCGGCAGGCCGGCGCGGGCGGCCTGGGCCGGGGTCAGGGTCAGCGCCGCCGCCCGGGCGCGGGCCTGGGCCAGCTGCCCGGCCTTGGCGCCGAAGCGCCCGGCGCGCTCAGAGCCCACGCAGCCCAGGGCGATCCCCCGCGCGGTCAGCCGCTGGTCGGCGTTGTCGGCCCGCAGGGTTAGGCGAAACTCCGCCCGGCTGGTGAACATCCGGTAGGGCTCGGTGACCCCGCGGGTAACCAGGTCGTCAATCAGCACGCCGATATAGGCCTGGTCGCGGGCGAAGCCGGCGGCCTCACAGCCGGCGGCGGCGCGGGCCGCGTTCAGCCCCGCCACCAGGCCTTGCGCGCCAGCCTCCTCATAGCCGGTGGTGCCGTTGATCTGACCGGCCAGATAGAGGCCCGCCAGGCGCTTGACCTCCAGGGTCGGGTAGAGCTCGCGCGGGTCCACAAAGTCATATTCGATGGCGTAGCCGTAGCGGCGCACCGCCACCTGCTCCAGGCCGGGGATAGTGCGCAGGAACAGGGCCTGGGTCGCCTCCGACACCGAGGTGGAGACGCCGTTGGGATAGACGGTGTCGTCGTCGAGGCCCTCGGGCTCCAGGAAGATCTGGTGGCTGGTCTTGTCGGCGAACCGCACCACCTTGTCCTCGATGGACGGGCAGTAGCGTGGCCCGCGCCCCACCGCCCGGCCGCCATAGACCGCCGATTCGCTCAGCCGCTCGGCGATGATCCGGTGGGTCTCGGCCGTGGTGTGGGTGATCCCGCAGGCGACCTGCGGGGTGTCGATGGCCGCGGTGAGGAACGAGAACGGGACCGGATCGGCGTCCCCGGCCTGCATCTCCAGCCGATCCCAGGCGATGGTGCGCCCGTCCAGCCTGGCCGGGGTGCCGGTCTTCAGCCGGCCCATCTTCAGGCCCAGTCCATAGAGGCGGTTGGCCAGGCCGATGGCCGGCTGCTCGCCCACCCGGCCGGCGGGAATGCGCTGTTCGCCCTGGTGAATGACCCCCTTCAAAAAGGTGCCGGTGGTCAGCACCACCCGGCCAGCGGCGAAGCGGGTCCCGTCGGCGGCCTCCACCCCGGTGACCCGGCCGTCGAGCGTAATCAGATCCTCCACCGCCGCGGCGATGACGGTGAGGTTGGCGGTGGCGGCCAGCTCCGCCTGCATGGCCTCGCGGTAGAGCCGCCGGTCGATCTGCGCCCGGGGTCCGCGCACCGCGGCGCCCTTGGAGCGGTTGAGCAGCCGGAACTGGATGCCGGCCCGGTCGGCGAGGCGGCCCATCAGCCCGTCCAGGGCGTCGATCTCGCGCACGAGATGGCCCTTGCCCAGGCCGCCGATGGCCGGGTTGCAGCTCATTTCGCCGATGGTCTCGAGCTTGTGGGTGAGCAGCAGGGTGCGCGCGCCGAACCGGGCGGCGGCGGCGGCG
>CAXNKO010000153.1:0-5685 GCA_964202685.1 Caulobacterales bacterium | reverse complement strand
AGCTGGCTCAGCAGATCGCGCGCCGTGAGCCGCCCGCCCAGGTGAAGACCTCGCTATTCGCCAACCTCCTGAAGCGGAAGTAGGGCCAGATGTTCGGCAAGCGCCCTGGAGACGCCGCAGCTCCGCAAACCTGGAGCGCGCCGCCCCCCGCCGCCGGCGCACAGGCCATCGCCACGCGACCGCAACGCACCGAGCCGCCGCCGCCAGCGGCCGCGGAGCCCGACAAGCCCCCGCCCAGCGCCGGCGCGCCGAAGTCCACCTTCGCCTTCGAGCAGCTGCAGGCGGCCCAGGGGCCGACGCCGATGGAAGAAGTGGTCCGTGAGCAGACCGACTTCTACCACGCCACCAAGACGACGATCTTCAACGCCCTGCTCAACACCATCGACCTTTCGCAGCTGGCGCAGCTGGACACCAAGGCCGCTTCCGAGGAGATCCGCGACATCGTCGCCGAGCTGGTGGCGATCAAGAATGTGTCCATGTCGGTGGCTGAGCAGACCCACCTCGTCCAGGACATCATCAACGACGTGCTGGGCTATGGACCGTTGGAGCCCTTGCTGGCCCGCGACGACATCGCCGACATCATGGTCAACGGCGCGACGCGGGTGTTCATCGAGGTCGGCGGCAAGGTGCAGCTGACCAATGTCCGATTCCGCGACAATCTGCAGTTGATGAACATCTGCCAGCGGATCGTCAGCCAGGTCGGTCGCCGGGTGGATGAAAGCTCGCCGATCTGCGACGCGCGCCTGCCGGACGGAAGCCGGGTCAACGTCATCGCCCCGCCGCTGGCGCTGGACGGACCGACCCTGACCATCCGCAAGTTCAAGAAAGACAAACTGACGATGAAGAACCTGGTGGAGTTCGGCTCCATCAGTCCCGAGGGCGCGCGGGTGCTGGGGGTGATCGGCGCCTGCCGCTGCAACACCCTGATCTCCGGCGGCACCGGCTCCGGCAAGACGACGCTGCTGAACACCCTGACGGCGTTTATCGATCCCACCGAGCGAGTGGTGACCTGCGAGGACGCCGCCGAGCTGCAGCTGCAGCAGCCGCACGTGGTGCGGCTGGAGACCCGGCCGCCGAACCTGGAGGGCCAGGGGACGATCGCCATGCGCGACCTGGTCAAGAATTGCCTGCGGATGCGTCCTGAACGGATCATCGTCGGCGAAGTCCGCGGCCCGGAGGCATTCGACCTGCTGCAGGCCATGAACACCGGCCACGACGGCTCCATGGGCACCTTGCACGCCAACAGCCCGCGCGAGGCCATCAGCCGCCTGGAATCGATGATCACCATGGGCGGCTGCGGCCTGCCCTCGAAGACGATCCGCGAGATGATTGTCGGCTCCATCGACGTGATCATTCAGGCGGCGCGCCTGCGCGACGGCTCGCGGCGGATCACCCATGTCACCGAGGTGGTCGGACTGGAGGGCGACGTGATCGTCACCCAGGATCTGTTCGTCTATGAGATCACCGGCGAGGACGCCGAGGGTCGGGTGGCGGGCAAGCACCGCTCCACCGGAATCGCCCGCCCGCGTTTCTGGGACCGCGCTCGCTATTACGGACTCGAGCGCGAGCTGGCCGAAGCCCTGGACGCGGCGGAATAGGCATGTCGCCTGCGGTCCTCACCATTCTAGTCGCCGTCCTGGGCTTCATCGCCGTGGCCGGGTTCGGCTGGGCGGTGGCTGGCGGCGACAATGGCAGCGCCAAGGTCGCCAAACGGGCGCACGGGCTGGTGCTCGGCCGCGCCGAAGCCGCCGAGGCCGGCCGCGTCAAGCGCGCCCAGTCGGCGCCCGACCAGCGCCGTCGGCAAATTCTGAAGACGCTGCGCGCCCAGGAAAAACAGCAGAAACGCGCGCGCTTGACCCTGTCCTCGCGCCTGACCCGCGCCGGGCTGCGCGACAATGTGCGCGGGTTCTGGATTGTCAGCGGCGTCCTCAGCCTCCTGGTGGCGCTGCTCATTCTGCTGTTACGCCAACCCTGGTGGGTGGCGCTGATCCTGAGTGTAGGCGCCGGCCTTGGGCTGCCGCGCTGGGTGCTGAACTTCCTGGCCACCCGGCGGATGAAGATGTTCACCAGCACCTTCTCCGACGCCATGGACGTCATCGTGCGGGGCATTCGCTCCGGACTGCCGGTCCACGACTGCTTGCGGGTGATCGCGCGGGAGACTTCGGAACCCATGGCAGGCGAGTTCCAGCGGTTGGTGGACAACATCGGCCTCGGAATCTCGGTGGATCAGGCGCTGGAGCGCATGCATGAGAGCATGCCCACAGCCGAGGTGCGGTTCTTCTCCATCGTGCTGTCGATTCAGCAGCGCACTGGAGGCAATCTGGCCGAGGCGCTGGGCAATCTGTCCAACGTCATCCGGGCGCGCAAGATGATGCGCGAGAAGATCAAGGCCATGGCCGGCGAGGCGGTGGCCTCTGCCGGCATCATCGGTTCGCTGCCGCCCGGCGTGATCCTGATGATCAGCATCACCAGCCCCCACTACATGGCGCCGCTGTTTAACGACCCCCGCGGCCAGCTGCTGCTGCTGGGCGGCGCGCTGTGGATGGGCACGGGGATTTTCGTCATGCGCCGCATGATCAACTTCCGGATCTAGGAGCGCGCGGTTGACCCTCGTCGAAACCCTGGTTGCGCCCAGAACCCTTATCTCCGTCGCCACGGCGGTGATCGCCTTCGCCACGATCGTGACGCTGGCGTCGCCGTACATGCAATCCAACGGCCTGCATGCGCGGCTGAAGTCGGTGTCCACCCGGCGAGAGGAACTGCGGCGCAAGTCGCGCGAGGCCCTGGCCAACAAGGCCGGCGCCAGCAGCAGCCTGCGTCAGACCGACGAGGGCCTCTACAAAAAGGTTGTGGAACGGCTGAACCTGTCGCGTCTGCTGGAAGACCCGCAGGTGGCCGCCAAACTGGCTCAGGCCGGATTCCGCGGGCCGCGCCCCATATCGACCTTCTACTTCTTCCGGTTCGTGCTGCCGTTCATATTCTTCTTCGCCACGGCGTTTTATCTTTTTGTCATCAATGATTTCGACATGCCGACGATGAGCCGGCTGGCGGCCTGCGTGGGCGGGCTGACCTTGGGATTCTATGCGCCCAACGTCTATATCTCGAACGTCATCTCCAAGCGGAAGGACTTCATCGTCGGCGCCTTTCCCGACTCCCTCGACCTGCTGCTGATCTGCGTCGAGGCGGGCATGTCGGTGGAAACCGCGCTGCAAAAGGTCAGTCAGGAGATCGGCGGCACCTCGATCGAACTGGCCGAGGAGCTGACCCTGCTCACCGCCGAGCTCTCCTACCTGCCGGAGCGGCGGATGGCCTACGAGGGCCTGGCCAAGCGGACCAACCATCCGGGCATCAAGTCGGTGGTCACCGCCATGATCCAGGCCGAGCGCTACGGCACCCCGGTGGGTGCGGCGCTGCGGGTGATGGCCAAGGAAAACCGCGACCTGCGCATCGCCGAGGCCGAGAAGAAGGCCGCCCAACTGCCGGCCAAGCTCACCGTGCCGATGATCCTGTTCTTCCTGCCGGTGCTGTTCGTGGCCATCCTCGGCCCGGCGATGCTGCGCATCTCCGACATGATGGCCACCAAGCCGGTTTAGGCAAATCGCTCCAGTCGGCCCTACGGCTGGGTCCGCAGGCTGTTCCAGTCCCGCTGAGGCGCGGGCTCGGTCCCGGCGGCGGCGCGGAGATAGGCCATGTTGTTGGCCACCAGCTCGGGCGGGCGGTCTTCGCGGGCGATCTTCTCGGCCTCGGCGAGCCGGCCCTGCAGGCCCAGCACCAGGGCCAGGTTCTGGCGCACCTGGGCCGTTGCGCCGGGCAGGGCGGCGGCGGCGCGCAGCAGCGATTCGGCCTGGGCGGCGTCGCCGTGGGCGGCCAGGTACATGGCCAGGTTGGAGATCACGCTGGGATTGTTGGGGGCCAGCGCCTGGGCCTGACGGTGGGCGGCCAGGGCTTCCTCGTCGCGGCTGGCCTGTTCGTAGGCGACGCCCAGCAGCGAGGGCGCGCGCCAGTCCTTGGGCGCCAGCGCCAGGGCGCGGCGGGCCGGGGCCACGGCGTAGAATCCCTGGCCGCGGGCGATGTGGATGCGGGCCAGTTCCAGCAGACATTCCACATCGTCAGTGTTGGCCATCAGGTAGCGATCCATGATCGCGGCGGCGTCATCGAAACTGCCCAGGGTGCGCAGCGCCTGGGCGAGGCCCAGGGCGGCTTCGGGATCGCGGGGATCGATCTCCACCTCGCGGGTCCAGAAGGTGGCGCGGGTGAGGGGATCGGCGCGGCGGACCACGGTGCGTTCCTCGGCGCCGGCCTTGACGCGAACCCTGGCCGGGGCCGTTGTGGCGGAGGGATCGGATGCGGCCTTTGGCGCGCCCTTGTCCTTCGCCCAGGCTCCGGGGGCGGCCAGCGACAGCGCGACGGCGGTTGCGGCGAGGACGGACATGCGACACATGGACGTCAAGGCTCCGGATGCAAGGCTGGCAGCATCCGCGCGCCGCATAAAGGAAGCGTTAAGCATGATTTCCGGGCGCGCCTGACATGGCCGAAGTGATCATCGAAGCCGCCGAGATGACCGCCGTCGGCGTCCACGCCCTGGCGGAGACCGAGTTGGCCGCCTTTCTCAAAGGCCGCCGGGCATTCGTCCGCGCCTTCGCCGCCGTCCAGGATTTCAAGGCCAGGGCCGGCCAGATCCTGGTGGTCCCCGATGCCGAGGGCGGCGTCGAGCGGGTGCTGTTCGGCCTGGGGGCGAAAGGGGCGGCCGACGCCATGAGCTTCCGCGCCCTGGCCGCGAAGCTGCCGGGCGGCGACTACCGGATCGCCAGCGCGCCGTCGCGCATCCCGCCTGACCAGATCGCCCTGGCCTTCGCCCTGGGAAGCTATCGCTTCGACCGCTATAAGAAGGCCGGTGGTCCGCGTCCACGCTTGGTGGCGTCGGCCGGGGTCGATGTGGCCGAGGTCCGCCAGCAGGCCCACGCCTGCGCCATGGCCCGGGACATGATCAACACCCCGGCCAACGACATGGGCCCCAAGCAGATCGAGACCATCGCCCGCGAGCTGGCCGAGCAGTTCCAGGCGCGGTTGACGGTGACCGTGGGCGAGGGGCTCAAGGAGGCCAACTATCCGGCCGTGCATGCGGTCGGCCGCGCCGCCACCGCCGAACGGGCGCCCAGGATGATCGAACTCGACTGGGGGCAGGCTGGCGCGCCGCTGATCGCCATCATCGGCAAGGGTGTGGTGTTCGACACCGGCGGCCTGGACATCAAGCCCTCGTCGGGCATGCGGCTGATGAAGAAGGACATGGGCGGCGCCGCCCATGCCCTGGCCCTGGCGCGGATGGTGATGGCCGCGGGGCTGCCGGTGCGGCTGGCGGTGCTGGTCCCGGCGGTGGAGAACGCCATCTCCGCCGACGCCATGCGGCCCGGGGATGTGCTGGAGAGCCGCAAGGGGCTGTCCATCGAGGTCGGCAATACCGACGCCGAGGGCCGGCTGATCCTGGCCGACGCGCTGGCCCGGGGTGCGTAGCTGTCGCCAGCCCTGACCATCGATCTGGCCACCCTGACCGGGGCGGCCCGGGCGGCGCTGGGGCCGCAGCTGCCGCCGTTCTTCACCGACGACGAGGCCTTGGCCGCCGAGATCCAGGCCGCCTGCGCCGCCTCTGCCGACCCGGTCTGGCGGCTGCCGCTGTGGAAGCCATAC
>CAXNKO010000152.1:0-5697 GCA_964202685.1 Caulobacterales bacterium | reverse complement strand
GAGGCGGCCAAGGATCAGGTCCGCGCCCGGGTGCGCCAGGCGCTGTGGAACGAGTATGAGCGCTGGGACTACAATCAGCGCGCCATCGGCCTCGACGTCGAGCTGCTGCGGCTCGACTGCGACGCCGGCCCGGTGGAGGACGTCGTCGCGCGCCTGTGCAGGAAGCTCGGCGTCACCCCGCCGCCCGCGCCGTCCAGCGAAACCGGGCCGGACGCCGCCGCGCCACCGGCCCGCGAGCCCGCGATCGCCAGCTCGGCCTGACGCCCTCCGCCCCGCTCACAGCGTCTCGGTCTTGGCGATCACCGTGTCGGCGAAGCGGAACAGCTCCTCGCGCATGCCGGGGATGTCGGGCGCGGGTGGTGATGGTCAGCCGGTGCACGCCCCAGTCCGCGTAGAGCTTGGCCTCCTCAACCGTGCGCGCGCCGCCGGTGGTCACCTCGATGGACGACGGATCGCGGCCGTATTCCCGCGCCGCCGCCCGGAACCGTTCCAGCAGCGGCGGCAGTTCCACCCGCTGCCGCTCGGTGGGGAAGATGGCCGGGAAATAGCCGTCGCCGATGCGCGCGGCGCGGCGCACCGCCGGCTCGGAGACGCCGCCGATGATCAGCGGAATGGTCCCCCCCGGCGGCTTGGGCTCGCAACGCAGCGGTTCGAATTGCACGAACTCGCCGTGATAGCTGGCCACCGGATCGCGCCACAGGGTCTTCAGGACGTCGATATATTCGTCATAGCGGGCCCCGCGGCGTTCCCACGGCACGCCGACGGCGGCGTACTCCTCCTTGCTCCAGCCGATGCCGATCCCCAGCATGAACCGGCCGCTGGCCAGCGTCGCCAGGGTGGCGCAGGACTTGGCGTAGGGCACCGGGCTGTGCTCGGGCAGGATCACCACCGCGGTGCCGAACTTGATCCGCGTGGTGCGCGCCGCCGCGAAGGCGAACCAGACGATGGGGTCGGGCCCGCCGCCCTCGGTCCCCTTGGCTTCCAGCTTGCCTGTCGCCGTCGCCGAATAGAGCGGCTCATATTCCTCCGGCACCACGATGTGTTCCTGGGCCCACAGGGATTCGAACCCCGCCTGCTCGGCGTATTCGGCCAGCGCCGCCGCCCCCTCCGGCTGCGGCCACTTCTGGTTGGCGAAAACGATGCCCCACTTCATGACGTCCTCCCTGTCTGCGCTTGGCGTCCAGGCGAGCCCGCGGTTGCGGCGGAGTCAAGCCGCCCTAGCCCCCGCCGCCGACGCCGGCTAAACCCGGCCCATGAGCATCGGCGTGTTCGATTCCGGGGTCGGGGGCCTCACCGTCCATCACCGGCTGGTGGAGCGGTTCCCCCGGGCCGACTTCCTCTATCTGGCCGACCAGGCCAACACCCCCTACGGCGGCCGCAAGGGCGAGGAGATCGTCGATCTCACCCGCGCCGGCTGCGCGCGGCTGTTCGAGGCCGGCTGCGACATCGTTGTCCTGGCCTGCAACACCGCCGCCGGGGTGGCGCTGCGCCGCCTGCAGCAGACCTGGCTGCCGGACTATCGCCGCGGCCTCGGCCGGCCGGTGAACATCCTCGGCATCATCGTGCCCACCATCGAGGCGGCCACCGGCCTGCCCTGGGAGCATGAGGCCGAGCGGCGCGGCGAGAAGGTGGAGAAGCTGGATGTGCTGGGCGTGTTCTGCACCCCGGCCACCGCCGCCAGCCGGGTCTATGAGATCGAGATCGACAAGCGCCGCCAGGACGTGGCGGTGTTCGCCGAGCCCTGTCCCACCCTGGCCGGCCTGATCGAGGCCGGGGCCCCCGCCGCCGACCTGGCCCAGGCGGTGGCGGGCCACGTGAAGGCGCTCAGCCTGCGCATCGGCCGCGCCCCGGACCGGGCGATCCTCGGCTGCACCCACTATGAGATCGTCGCCGACCTGTTCCGCGCCGCCCTGCCGCCCGGAACCCCGCTGATCCACCAGCCCCAGGCCACCGCGGAGGCGCTCGGCCGCTACCTTGAGCGCCACCCCGAGTACCACCCCGGGACCGGCGGCCAGCGCCGCTTCCTCACCACCGGCAAGCCCGGCGCCCAGCACAGCCTGGTGGAGACCTTCTGGGGCGGCCCGCTGCACTTCGAGCCGGCCTGAAGCCTCCCTAATTCACCGCCAGCTGCTCGACCCGCTTGGCGGCGGTCTCCAGCGCCATCACCGCGCGGATCTCGGCCCGGGACTGGGCGCTCTGCAGCCGCGCGGTCTCCGTCTGCTGCACGGCGAGCTGGGCGCGGGCCTCGGAGAGCTCATCGGCCAGCAGCAGCGCCCCCATCACCAGCAGCCGCGCGTCCCCCAGCTGACCCATGCTCTGCGACACCTGGCGCACATGGATGTCATAGGCCGCCGCGAGATCGCGTAGATGCTGCTCCTGGCCGTCCTCGCAGCCCACCTGGAAAGTGCGGCCGTTCACGTCGATGGTCACCTGGGCCATGGGTCGGGGCTCCTCAAGCGTCTTCGTTCAGGGCGGCGCGGATCTCGCCGATGGCGCGGCCGAGGGCTTCGGAGGCCTGGGCCCCGGCCGCCTCCAGCTCGCGTTCGCGGGCGCGGGCCTGGTCCAGCTCGGCGGCCAGCCGGGCCCGGTCCTGATCCGACGCATGGCCGGCCTCGGCCCCGGCCCTGGCCGTGCGCGTCGAGACCTGCTGCTCCAGCAGGGCGACGGCGCGTTCCAACCGCTTGGCGGCGAGATCGACGGCGCTGTCGCCGGCGTGCTCCTCCATCGTGGCGTTCTCCAATGAGCTCTCCCGCATTCTATAGACCGCGCCGGGGTCGCGCCGGAAGGCCGTTCCGCATCGCCGGGGCCGAGATTCGCCACCACCCTCCGGCGGCTTGCTTGACCTTCGCCTTCATGCATGCAACCCCGCGCCCGCCCCCAATCCGTTCCGCAAGGCCGCCCGATGCCCGCCCGACTTGAGATCATGGCCGACGCCATCCGCGTGCTCTCCATGGATGCGGTGCACAAGGCCAGGTCCGGCCACCAGGGCATGCCGATGGGCATGGCCGACGTGGCCGCGGTGCTGTGGACGCGGTTCCTGAAATACGACGCCGCCCGGCCGGACTGGGCCGACCGCGACCGCTTCGTGCTCTCGGCCGGCCACGGCTCGATGCTGATCTACGCCCTGCTGCATCTCACCGGCTTCAAGGCCGTGACCCTGCAGCAGCTGCGCGATTTCCGCCAATGGGGCGCCAACACCGCCGGCCACCCGGAATACGGCCATACGCCGGGCGTCGAGACCACCACCGGTCCCCTGGGCCAGGGCCTCGCCACCGCGGTGGGCATGGCCATGGCCGAGCGCCACCTGGCCGCGCGCTTCGGCGACGACATCGTCGATCACCGCACCTGGGTGGTGGCCGGTGACGGCTGCCTGATGGAAGGCGTCAGCCACGAGGCGATCAGCCTCGCCGGCCGCTTCCGGCTGGCCAAGCTCACCGTGCTGTTCGACGACAACAACACCACCATCGATGGGCTGGCCACCATCTCCGAGACCGGCGACCAGCTGGCCCGCTTCAAGGCCGCCGGCTGGGCGGTTAAGGCGGTGGACGGCCACGACCACGGCAAGATCGCCGCCGCCCTGCGCTGGGCGACCCGGCAGGACCGGCCGACCCTGATCGCCTGCCGCACCCTGATCTCCAAGGGCGCCGGCCCCAAGGAGGGCGACCCCCACAGCCACGGCTACACCCTGTTCGACGACGAGATCGCCGCGGCGCGCCAGGCCATGGGCTGGACCGCCCCGCCCTTCGAGATCCCCGACGAGGTGCTGCGCCCCTGGCGCGCCGCCGGCCGCCGCGGCGCCAGGGGCCGCAAGGCCTGGGAGGACCGGCTGTCGGGCTCCAACCGGAAGGCCGAGTTCGAGCGCGCCATGGCCGGCGGCCTGCCGACCGACGCCTTCGCGCCGCTGGACGCCTATCTGGCCGGCCTGGCCGACAGCAAGCCCGCCAACGCCACCCGGGTCCATTCCGGCGCCGCCCTGGAGCACCTCGTCCCCGCCATACCGGAGATGATCGGCGGCTCGGCCGACCTCACCGGCTCCAACAACACCTATGTGAAGGGGACCAGGCCCTTCGACCTGCCAGACTATTCGGGCCGCTACGTCCACTACGGCGTGCGCGAGCATGGCATGGCCGCGGCCATGAACGGCATGGCCCTGCACGGCGGGGTGGTGCCGTTCTCCGGCACCTTCCTGGTGTTCTCCGACTACAGCCGCCCGGCCATCCGCCTGGGGGCCCTGATGGGGGTGCGGGTGATCCATGTGATGACCCACGACTCCATCGGCCTGGGGGAGGACGGCCCCACCCACCAGCCCATCGAGCACCTGGCCAGCCTGCGGGCCATGCCCAACCTCAACGTCTACCGCCCCGCCGACGCGGTGGAGACGGCCGAGTGCTGGAAGCTGGCCCTCTCCACGCCGAGCACCCCCTCGGTGATGGCCCTGTCGCGGCAGAAGACCGCCGCGGTGCGCACCGAACCCTGGACCGAGAACCTTTCGGCCCACGGCGCCTACCAGCTCGCCGCCGCCGGCAGTCCGGCGCAGGTGACGATCTTCGCCTCCGGAACCGAAGTCGGCGTCGCCATGGCCGCCCGCGACCTGCTGGAGGCCGAAGGCATCGGCACGCGGGTGGTCTCCACCCCCTGCTGGGAGCTGTTCGCCGCCCAGAGCGACCGCTATCGCCAGGCGGTCATTGGCGAGACTGAGGTCAAGGTGGCGGTGGAGGCCGCCGCCAGCTTCGGCTGGGAGCGCTTCATCGGACCCGACGGGGTGGTGGTGGGCATGGACCGCTTCGGCGCCAGCGCCCCCTTCGAGCGCCTCTACAAGGAATTCGGCATCACCGCCGAGGCCGTGGCCCACGCGGCCAAGGCGCGCCTCTAAAACCGCCGCCCGGGACTTGACTCTCGACCCAACCGCCCGAAAACCAGCCCAAACCCCCAAATGGAGCCTCACATGCCCGTTCGCGTCGCCATCAACGGTTTCGGCCGCATCGGCAGGCTGGTCCTGCGCTCGATCGTCGAACATGCGCGCCGCGACATCGAGGTCGTGGCCATCAACGACCTCGGCTCCGTCGAGGCCAACGCCCACCTGCTGCGCTACGACAGTGTCCACGGCCGCTTCCCCGGCCATGTGACGGTGGACGGCGACACCCTCGATCTGGGCCTGGGCAAGATCAAGGTCACCGCCATCCGCAATCCCGCCGACCTGCCCCACAAGGATCTGGGGGTCGATATCGCGCTGGAATGCACCGGCCTGTTCGCCTCGAAGGAGAAGGCCTCGGCCCACCTGGCCGCCGGCGCCAAGCGGGTGCTGGTCTCCGCCCCCGCCGACGGGGCCGACAAGACCATCGTCTTCGGGGTCAACCACGACAGCCTCACCGCCGCCGACCTGGTGGTCTCCAACGGCTCCTGCACCACCAACTGCCTGGCCCCGGTGGCCAAGGTCCTGCAGGAACTCTGCGGGATCGAGCGCGGCTACATGACCACCATCCACGCCTACACCGGCGACCAGCCCACCCAGGACACCCTGCATTCCGACCTCTACCGGGCCCGGGCCGCGGCGCTCTCCATGATCCCCACCTCCACCGGCGCGGCCAAGGCGCTGGGGCTGGTGCTGCCGGCCCTGGCGGGCAAGCTGGACGGCTCCTCGATCCGGGTGCCCACCGCCAACGTCTCCTGCGTCGACTTCAATTTCGTCCCCGGACG
>CAXNKO010000151.1:0-5710 GCA_964202685.1 Caulobacterales bacterium | reverse complement strand
GACCTGAACGGTGCGCGCGGCGGCTTCCAGCCGGGCGCGTTCGGCCGCCTGGACGCGGGCGAGCGCAATGGCGCGCTGGCGGGCCTGCACCTCCTCGCTGGACAGGCCCGAGGGATCGCGTGGACCTGGGGCGGGACGCGGCGGCGCCGGGCGCGGATCGAAGGCGCGCTTCTCGGCCGACGAGGGCGCGGCCAGGTTGCCGACCGGCGCCACATGGGTGCGGGCGCGCTTGGTCTCCACCACCACGGTCTTGGAACGGCCGTGGCTGAAGCTCTGCTTCACCGTGCCGGCGCTGACCGACCCCGCGCCGCGCGGCTTCAGGGTCAGGGGCGCCCGCCCGCCAGGGGCGTTGGGTCGGCCGTTGTTGTTCTCGTCGCTCATGCGCTCGCTTTACATAGCGGCCGGAAGACGTCCCGGCCCCGTAGATCGTTCAAATCGTCTCAACGTCCGGGACGAAGTTCGTCCCGTCCGCCACAGGGAGTTCCTCACGCCAACTCTCAGGAAGGAGCGGGCGGAAGCCAGCTAACCGCAGGGCGTCCGTCGCCCACCGATCAGCAGCTCGCCCCGCAAGGAAGGCGGTGTGTATCACATTCTCCAGCCCTAAGGCCAAACTCAATTCCTCGCCGGTAAAGACACCGAACCACCGGGGCGATCGGGGTGCGCGCCGGGCGAGCCCGATCAGTTTGCGCCGGCCGTCCGCGGCGCCGTCCACAGCCTCGATCAGCCAGGCGGCGTTGCCCGCCGCCAGGGCCTGGGAAACCTTCTCGAAGCCGCAAGCGAGTCCGCCGGCCCGCCGGGCCAGGCCCAGGCCGGCCAGCAGCCGGGTGCGGATCAGGCCCTCCACCTGGTCGGCCAGGCCCGGGGCGGCGTGGATCTTGGCCTTGGCCGCCCGGGCGAACAGATTGCGCTTGGCCGCCGCCTCCACCGAGACGCGGTCGGCCGCCACCCACAGGCCGCGGCCCGGCAGCTTGCGGGCCAGGTCCGGCGTCACCGTCCCGTCGGGGGCGGGCACGAAGCGGATCAGCCGCGCTTCGTCCATCACCGTCCCGGAGACGATGTCGCGCTTCTCCCGCGCCGATTCCGCCTGAGCCTCGCTCCGCATCCGGCCGCGTCAGGCGTCGGGCGCCTGAGCCTCCGCGGCGGCGGGGGCGAACACCCCGGCGAACTCGTCCACCTCGACCTCGACCTCCTCGGGCTCCGGTTCCGGCGGCGCCTCGATCCAGCCCATGGCCACCCGGGCGCGCATGATCAGCGCCTCGGCCTCGGCGGGGTCGAGGCCGAAGGCCTCCAGCACGCCCGGCTCGCGCACCCGCTCGGTCCCCTTGGTCTCGAACCAGCCGCGCAGGTCGTCGGGCACCAGGCCGGCCAGATCCTCCACGGTCTTCACCTCGCCCTCGCCCAGGGCCACCGCCATCGGCAGGGTGACGCCGTCGATCTCCAGCAGGCCGTCCTCGACCCCCAGTTCCCGGCGTTTGGCGTCGTACTCGGCCGCCTCGCGGTCCAGCCATTCCCGGGCGCGGGCCTGGATCTCCTCGCCGGTGTCCTCGTCGAAGCCCTCGATGGAGGCGATCTCGGAGGTGTCCACATAGGCCACGTCCTCGACGGTGGCGAAACCCTCGGTGACCAGCAGCTGGGCGATCACCTCGTCGACGTCCAGGGCCTCCTGGAACAGGGCCGTGCGTTCGGTGAAGTCGCGCTGGCGCCGTTCGCTCTCCTGGCTTTCGGTCATGATGTCGATCTGCCAGCCGGTCAGCTGGCTGGCCAGGCGCACATTCTGGCCGCGACGGCCGATGGCCAGGGACAGCTGTTCGTCGGGCACCACCACCTCGACCCGCTCGTCCTCCTCGTCCATCACCACCTTGGAGACTTCCGCCGGCGCCAGCGCGTTGACGATGAAGGTGGCCTCGTCGCCGCTCCACTGGATGATGTCGATCTTCTCGCCCTGCAGCTCGGCCACCACCGCCTGCACCCGCGACCCGCGCATGCCGACGCAGGCGCCGACGGGATCGATGGACGAGTCATTGGAGATCACCGCCATCTTCGCCCGGCTGCCCGGATCGCGCGCCACGGCGCGGATCTCGATCACCGAGTCATAGACCTCCGGCACTTCCTGGGCGAACAGCTTGGCCATGAAGCCGCCGTGGGCGCGGCTGAGCAAGATCTGCGGGCCCTTGGTCTCGCGGCGCACATCATAGATGTAGCAGCGGATGCGGTCGCCGATGTTGAAGTTCTCCCGCGGGATCGACTGGTCGCGGCGCATGATGCCCTCGCCGCGGCCGAGATCCACCACCACATTGCCGTACTCGACCCGCTTGACCACCCCGTTGACGATCTCGCCGACCCGGTCCTTGAACTCCTCGTACTGGCGCTCGCGCTCGGCTTCGCGGACCTTGCCGGTGACCACCTGGCGCGCCATCTGGGTCTGCACCCGGCCCAGTTCGAAGGGCGGCAGCACCTCCTCATAGATCTTGCCGACCACCGCATCCTTGTCGGTGCGCAGGGCCTCGGCCAGCCGCAATATGCCCACCGGCTCGGCCAGGGGGGTCTCCTCGTCCTCGCCGACGGTGTCGAACACCACGTCGTCGGCCACCACGGTGACATAGCGCTTGACCACCATCTCGCCGGTCTTGGTGTCGATCTTCACCCGGATGTCGTGCTCGGCGCCGTAGCGGGCCCGCGCCCCCTTCTGGATCGCCTCCTCGATCGCCTCGATGACGATCTCTTTTTCGATCGACTTCTCGCGGGCGACAGCCTCGGCGATCTGCAGCAGTTCAAGCCGGTTGGCGGATATGCCGGTCAGGCTCATGGGACGTTCCTCTGTTCAGAAGTCTCGGTGGGCGGGGTAAGATCGGCCTGCAGGCGCTGGGCCCGGGCCTCGGCGCCGCGCTTCAGCAGCGCGTCGGTAAGCATCAGTTTGGCCTCGACGATCCAGTCGAAGGGCACCAGCGCGGTGTGGTCCTCGCCCTCCAGGTCGATGGCGACGCTGTCGGCCTCGACCCCGGCCAGCCGGCCCTTGAAGCGCTTGCGGCCCTCGGCCAGCCGGTCGAGTTCGATGCGCGCCTCATGGCCCTCATAGGCGGCGAAGTCCTTCAGCCGGGTCAGCGGCCGATCGACGCCGGGCGACGAGACCTCGAGCAGATATTCGCCGGTGATCGGGTCGGCGGCGTCCAGCACGGCCGAGACCGCCCGCGACAGCCGCGCGCAATCTTCCACCACCATCTCGCCGTCAGGGGTTTCGGCCATGATCTGCAAGCGCCGCTGCGCCTTGCCGGCCATCAGCCGCAGGCGCACGATCTCATAGCCCGCGGCTTGCGCCACCGGGTCGAGCAGCTCCAGCAGCCCCAGATCTTCGGCGGTCTTTCCGCGCACGAGCTTGGCCGTCCTCCGGCAAAGAAAAAAGCGGCCGGGCCGGAGCCCGCCGCTCGTAGGCGCCATAAGCGCAAACGGACGATGTTGCGGGGGTTATAGGCGGTTAGGGGACGTTTGTCAGCCTTTTTGCGGCGGCTTGTGGACAGCAGCGTGCCGACGGACAGCGGACCGCCCACCTCTCGGTAGTGAAGTTCCATTTCAGTTTTATAACTTGACTTACCTGAAATCAAATCGCACCATCCATCCCCAGCTATGAGGGACGCCCCATGTCCACCGCCGTCGCCCGCATCCTCGAGGATCTGCGCGGCCGTGGCGGCCTGCAGGGTAAGGATATCGCCAACATCGTCGATGTCTCCCCGGCGACGGTGTCGCGCTGGTCGCGCGGCAACGCCACGCCCGGCCTGCACACCCAGACCGTGATCGCCGAACTGCGCTATGTGGTGGACCGTCTGTCCGACTTCTATGCGCCGGACGAGACGCGGCTGTGGCTGCACGCGCGCCATCCGCTGCTGGGCGGCGAACGGGCCATCGACTTGATCAACGCCGGCCGAACCGAGGCGGTGTTGGCGGTGATCGAGCGGCTTGAGTCCGGGGCTTACGTCTAGATCCAGCCATGACCGAACGCCGCGCCCGCGATCTAGCGCTTCTGGACGCCCTGGACGCTTTGGATCGAACGGCCTTCGAGGGTCCGGTCTGGCGGATCGTTCGGGACGGCCGCGATCCGCTGCAGGGGTCGCCGGCCGGGGCCAGATGGGATCCTGGCGGGTTCGACGTCATCTACGCCGCGATGGCCCGGGAAGGCGCCCTGGCGGAGATTCATTTTCACCTCAGCCGCCAGCCGGTGTTTCCCTCCCGGCTGGTGTCGGTGCTCCACCGCATTTCCGCCCGCACCCGGCGAACCCTCAAGCTCGCCGATCTCTCAAAACTTGAGGCTCTGGGGGTGGCCGGCGAGACTTACGGCGACCTGACCTATGACCGCACTCAGGCGATCGGAGACGCCGCCCATTTCCTCGGGTTCGACGGATTGATAGTCCCCAGCGCCCGCTGGGAGGCGCTGAATCTGGTGTTGTTCACCGACCAGTTGTCGCAGGGTGACCTAGCTGTCGAGGATTCCACGGTGGTGGACTGGAACGGGTGGCGGCGCGAGGCCGACCAATTGCGCCGCGGCCGCACGGCGTAAGCGGGCCACCCCCGCCGCCTCAGGCCTTGCGGTCCACCGCCGCCCCGGCCTCATCGGTCTCCCCGGCGGCATAGGGGTTGGAGGCCACCGGGTCCGGGGCGGGCTCGCCGGAGCCCTTGGCGGCCACCACCACCATGGCCGGACGCACGATGCGGCCGAACAGTTCGTAGCCCGGCTGCAGCACCTGGATCACCCCGCCGCCGGGCACGTCGTCGGCCGGCTGCTCCATCATCGCCTGATGGAAGTGGGGGTCGAACTTGGCCCCCTTGGCCGGGTCGACCTTCTTCAGGCCGTTGCGCTCGAAGGCCTGCTGCAGCTCCTTCTCGGTCATCTCCACGCCGACCACGAAGTTCTTGACCACGCTTTCCGCCGTGTGCGGCGTCGCGGCCAGCGCCCGGGCCAGGTTGTCGGCCACCCCCATCAGGTCGCGGGCGAACTTCTGGATGGCGTAGGCGCGGGAATCGTTCACCTCTCGCTCGGCGCGGCGCTTGGTGTTCTCGGCCTCGGCGGCGAAGCGCAGCACCTGTTCCCTGAGCCCGGCGGCCTCGGCGCGCAGGGCCGCCAGTTCCGCCCCTGCGGCGTCGTCGTCCAGGGCTTCGGCCTCGGGCGGGGATTGGTCGTCAGACATGGTCTTCCTGGTCTTCAAGAGCGAATCACCTGGCCCAGCACCTTGGCGGTATAATCCACCAGCGGGATGATCCGGGCGTAGTTCAGGCGCGCGGGGCCGATGACGCCGATGGCGCCCAGCACCCGCTGATCGCCGCTCATATAGGGCGCCGCCACCACAGCGGAACCCGAAAGCGAAAACAGGCGGGTTTCGGCGCCGATGAAAATCCGCACGCCCTCGCCCTCGCGCACCCCGTCCAGCAGGCCGATCAGCTGCTCCTTCTGCTCCAGGTCCTCGAACAGCATCCGCACCCGTTCCAGGTCCTCCAGCGCCTGGGGCTCGCCCAGCAGATTGGCGCGGCCGCGCACGATCAGCGCCCGGTCGGACTCGCCGCCGCCGGACCAGGCGGCCAGGCCGTCCTCCACCAGCCGCGCGGCGGTGACGTCCAGCTCGGCCCGGGCCCGGTCAAGGTCGCTGCGCAGGGTGGCCCCGGCCTCGGCCACGGTGCGGCCCATCATGCGGGCGTTGAGGAAGTTGGAGGCTTCCACCAGGGC
>CAXNKO010000150.1:0-5721 GCA_964202685.1 Caulobacterales bacterium | reverse complement strand
AGCGCTCGGTGGCGGCGCTGGCCTTCGATCCCAAGGGCCGCCGGATCGCCGCGGCCACCTATGGGGGGGTGGCCCTTTGGTACGCCCGCATCGCCGAACAGAAACCCACGGTGCTGAAATGGGCCGGCAGCCACATCGCGCTCGCCTGGAGCCCCGACGGCCGGTTCCTGATGTCGTCGATGCAGGAGAACCAGCTGCACGGCTGGCGGGTGGCCGACGAGAAAAACATGCGCATGGGCGGCTATCCGGCCAAGGTGAAGAGCCTGGCCTTCCTGGCCAAGGGCCAGCTGATGGTCACCTCCGGGGCCAGCGGGGCCATCGTCTGGCCGTTCGGCGGCGCTACCGGGCCGCTGGGCAAGGCCGCTGCGGAGCTGGGCTTCGAGGAGGCCGCCCTGGTGGCGCGGGTGGCGGCGACGCCGCTGGGCGAGCGCATCGCCGCGGGCCTGGAGGACGGCCGGGTCTGGACCCTGGAAACCTCCGGCGCGAAGATCGAATGGCTCAAAGCCGAGAAGGGCGCGCCGGTCACCGCCCTGGCCATCACCCCCGACGGCGCCCGCGTGGCCTGGGGGGATGAGGACGGCGCGGCAGGGGTGGCGGAGGTGTCGGGCTGAGCCCTGCGGCGGAGCGGATGCAAACAACTGAGTCGCAAGCTGAAAAACTCCCGTCCCCAATCGAGGGGCTAGGGGATGCACGCATCGCTCGTCGATGTGGTCTCTGATCCTTCTCCCCTTGCGGGAGAAGGTGGCGGCGAAGCCGTCGGATGAGGGGTTGCGCCGAGATTGCTGATGTTCGTAACACCTTAACCGGATGGGTCGGGGAAACCCCTCATCCGACACTGCTCCGCAGGGCCACCTTCTCCCGCAAGGGGAGAAGGGATCAGGCCCTTGATAGAATAGACATTTTCGAGATGTGTGCATCGCCTGGCCCCATCGAGGGGAAAGGTTCAGGATCGAAAGTCATCGCCTTTGCCGGCGCGAACCCGTTGTGAGCCTTCGGTAGCCCGGCCTCAGAAATCCACCAGCCGCAGGTCTGCCAGGGTCGGCAGCTTGCGGTCGCGGTCGTTGGCCAGGGCTTCGTCGGGCCCGATCGGCCAGTCGATGCCCAGGGCCGGATCGCACCACAGAATCCCGCCTTCAAACTCCGGCGCATAGGCGTTGTCGACCTTGTAGGCCAGCTCGGTGTCGGCCACGAGGGTGCAGTAGCCATGGGCGAAGCCGCGCGGGACCAGCAGCTGGTCGCCGGTCGCCGCGTCCAGGGTCGCCCCCACCCAGCGGCCGTAGCTGGGCGACCCCGCGCGGATGTCCACCGCCACGTCATAGATCGCCCCCTTCAGCACCCGCACCAGCTTGGCCTGGGCGAAAGGCGCGCGCTGGAAATGCAGGCCGCGCACGGTGCCGCGCTGGGCGCTGAAGGCCTGGTTGTCCTGCACGAAGTCGAGGTCGAGACCCGCCTCGGCCAGCATCGCGCGGCTCCAGGTCTCGGCGAACCATCCGCGGGCGTCGCCATGCCGCCTGGGCGTGATAAGCAGGACCTCGGGCAAGGCCAAGGGCGTGATTTTCGTCATGAGGCCTCGGAAACTGGGGACACGCCTGTCGGATGACGAAAGACCGCTCGGATGGCAAGCCCGCGGCGCCGGCGGTCAGCATTGTGGTGCTGGCCTATGAGAGCGGATCGCTGCTGGGCGACTGCCTGGCGGCGCTCAGCGCCCAGACCTTCACCGACGTCGAGATCCTGCTGGCCGACAACGCCTCCACCGATGGCGCCCCCCGGGCCGCGGCGGCGGCCGACCCGCAACTCCGGCTGATCGAGCACGGCGAAAACCTGGGCTTCGCCGCCGGGATCAACCGGGCCGCAGCCCAGGCGCGGGGCGGCTGGATCGCCCTGATCAACCCCGACGCCTTCGCCGACCCCGACTGGCTGGAGCGGCTGATGGCCGGCGCCGCGGCCCATCCCGACGTGCGGTGCTTCGCCTCACGCCAGCTGATGGTCGAGGATCCGTCCCGTCTGGACGGCCTGGGCGACGTGATGACCCTTGTGGGCTTTCCCTACCGTGGCGGCTATCGCCGCAAGGCGCCGGGCCGCCTGCCCACGGGCGAGGTGTTCTCGGCCTGCGGCGGGGCGATGCTGATCGCCAAGGACCTGTTCGCGGCCCACGGCGGCTTTGACGAACGGCTGTTCTGCTACTGCGAGGACGTGGACCTGGGCTATCGGCTGCGGCTGGCCGGCGAGCGGGTGCTGGTGATCCCCGACGCGGTGGTGCGCCACGTGGGATCGGCCTCCTCGGGCGGGCGACGCTCGGACTTCGCCATGTTTCACGGGACCCGGAACCGGCTGTGGGTGTTCGTCAAGAACACGCCGCCGGTGCTTTTCTGGCTGACCCTGCCGCTGCACATGGCGGCCACGGCGCTGTTGCTTGTCCAGCACGGGGCCCGAGGCGAACTCGCCGCGCCGTGGCGAGGACTGAAGGCGGCCATCGCCGGCCTGGACGGAGTGCTTCAGGCGCGGCGGCAAACCCAGGGGCTCCGCCGGCGCGGCTCCTGGACCATCGCCCGGGCCATGGCCTGGAACCCCTGGGTGCTGGTCAGCCGCGCCGTGGTCATTCGCCGGCCCAGTCCGCCAGCCGGGTCATGAAAGCCGCCCCGCGCTCCAGCTGCGAGCGGTCGAGGTATTCGTCCGGCTGGTGGGCCTGGTCGATGGAGCCCGGCCCGCAGATCACCACGGAGAATCCCGCCCCCTGGAATTGTCCGGCCTCGGCGGCGTAGGACACCACCCGCGACGGGCCGTTGTCGCCGGCCAGCCGCCGGGCGAAGACCTCGGCGGCGCCCCCCGGTTCGGGCGCCAGCGGCGGGGCGGCCGAGCGCTGCTCGATGCGGGCGCCGGCCTGGGGCGCGCGCGTCTTCAGCCGCGCGTCGAGGGCCTCCACCGCCTGGAACACCTCGCCCAGCACCTGGTCCGGGACCAGGCCGGTGGGATAGCGCAGGTCGAACAGCAACACGCACTCCCGGGCCAGGATATTGGGCGCCGTGCCGCCGTTCACCTGGCCGATGGTCAGCGTCGCGCCCTTGGGGGTGAACGGCGAGGCGGGATCGGCTTCGCGGTCCAGCCGTGCGGCGAGCGCGGTGAGCTGGGCCAGCAGTGGCACGGCCTCCATCACCGCCGAGACCCCCAGGTGCGGCTGGCTAGAATGGGCCTCTTTGCCGTTCACCGTCACCCGGTAGGTGGCGATGCCCTTGTGGCCGGTCACCGCCTCCATGCTGGTGGGCTCACCCACCACCACCAGGGCCGGGCGCGGCAGGTCTCGGGCGATCACCGCGATCATGTCCGGCGCCCCCAGGCAACCCACCTCCTCGTCATAGGACAGCGCCAGATGCACCGGCCGCCTCGGGCCCACGGCGATCAGGTCGGGGACGGCGGCCAGGGCCAGGGCCAGGAACCCCTTCATGTCGCAGGTCCCGCGGCCATAGAGGCGCCCGTCGCGCTCGGTGAGGCGGAACGGGTCCGAGCTCCAGGGCTGGCCGTCCACCGGCACCACGTCGGTGTGGCCGGAGAGCACGACGCCGCCGGTCAGGGCGGGCCCCACCGTGGCCATCAGATTGGTCTTGGTCCCCTGGGGGTTGGGCACCCGGCGCGAGGCCACCCCATGGCCGGCCAGATAGGCCTCCACCCATTCCACCAGCGCCAGGTTGGACAGCCGCGATGTGGTGTCGAACCCCACCAGGGTTTCGAGAATGGCGAGGGCGCGGACGCTGAGGGCTTCGCCGGTCATGGGCGCCAGACTAGCGCATTCGGCGCCCAGCTGGCGATGCCGGAGTCCCGGCGGTCGGCTGAGTTTATCCTCGGGATGGCCTCAAGCTCCTCCCCCGTCCTCTGCGGGACGGGGGAGGAGCTGGGCGCTCAGCCCTTGGCAGCAGTCCTATCGACCGAGTGCTAATAAATTGAATTCATGAAACATTCAGAACCGTGGCGGCTAAATTCCGGTTGTGGCGGGCGAAGACCGTCCCGCCGGAAGCCACGAGGTCGCCGATGACCGTTTCCGCCGCGTTTGAGAAACAGCTGCAAGGCTATGGCCTGACCACGGCCGAGATCGTCTACCGCATGCCCGACCACCCGGACCTGCTGCAGGCCTATATCTGGCAGGAATACGATCTGTTCCCGAAGTTCCCGGAGTTGCACCGGTTCCTGGATTTCTGGGCGCGCAGCCTGGATGGGCCGCTGTTCTCGGTGAAGGTGGCCCACGAGCGGCTGATCAAACCGGCCGAGATCCGGGCCATGGGCGAGTTCCGCCTGCACTGAGGCGGGGTCGACAAGCCCGCGCGTCGATGGGACTTATGCGCCTGTCATGCCGGTCCCCCACCTGCCCGCCGCAACCCTGATTCGCCCGTTCGCCGTGGCCCTGGCCCTGGCCCTTGGCGGCTGCCAGCAGCAGGCGCAGCGGCCGGCCTGCCCGGCGGGCCAGGTCTGCCTGGAATACGGCAATGGCGGCGACCCGGAGACCCTGGATCCGCAGAAGTCCACCCAGGTGAACGAGTCGGTGGTGATCGGCGACCTGATGATGGGGCTGACCACCGAGGCGGCGGATGGCGCCACCCTGCCCGGCATGGCGACGTCCTGGGAGACCAGCCCCGACGGCCTCACCTGGACCTTTCACCTGCGCGAGGCCCTGTGGTCGGACGGGGTTCCGGTGACCGCCAACGATTTCGTCTACGCCTACCGCCGCCTCCTCGACCCCAAGACCGCCGCCGCCTACGCCTATCTGGTGGCGGTGTTGAAGAACGGCCGGGCGATCAACCAGGGCAAGGCTGCGCCCGAGACCCTGGGCGCGCGGGCGATCGACCCACGCACCCTGGAACTCACCCTGGAGCACCCGGTCCCCCACCTTCCCGGCCTGGCCACGCACGTGAGCTTCTTTCCGGTGCCGAAACATGTGGTGGCGCGCTTCGACAGCGACTGGGTCAAGCCGGGTCGCTTTGTCTCCAACGGCGCCTACCGGCTGGTGAGCTGGCGGCTGGGCGACTACGTGCGGGTGGAAAAGAACCCCCGCGTCTGGGATGCGGCCCAGGTCTGCGTCGACCGCATCGACTACTATCCCACCACTGAAGCCGTCGGCGCCGAACGCCGTGTGGCGCTGGGTGAGCTCGACCTCAACACCAGCTTTCAATCCAACCGGATCGACCGGCTGCGCCGCACCATGCCCGGCTATCTGCGCACTCACGTCAATCTCGGGACCGGCTATCTGGCGTTCAACACCTTCGACTTCGCGCCATTCCAGGACGCCCGGGTGCGCCGGGCCCTGTCCATGGCCATTGACCGCGACTTCATCACCGCCAAGCTGTTCCGGGCCGGCCAGACGCCGGCCTACGCCTTCGTGCCGCCGGGGGTCGCGAACTATGCGCGCGGCGCGGCGACGGCCTGGGCCCGCCTGCCCCTGGCTCAGCGCCAGGCCGAGGCCCGCCGGTTGCTGGCCGAAGCCGGCTACAGTCTCGACAAGCCGCTGAAGTTCGAGATCAAGGTGGCCAACGCCCCCGGCTCGATCCTGCTCAGCGAGGCGCTGCAGGCAGACTGGCGCAGCATCGGGGTCGAGGCGCGCATCGTGCTCAACGAGGGTCAGGTGCTGTTCGCCGCCTATCGCGAGCGCGACTTCCACATGGGCGCCATGCGCTGGTTCGCCGACTATGACGATCCGCTGACCTTCCTGGAGTTGTTCAAGTCCGACACCGGCGC
>CAXNKO010000149.1:0-5749 GCA_964202685.1 Caulobacterales bacterium | reverse complement strand
GAAGAAGGAACAGGCCAGGCGCCTGGCCGAGCGGCGGGACGATCCGCTCAAGCTGCTGAAATCCAGCCCCCTCGACGCCGCGGCCCAGGAGAAATGGGACGACTACTCCGCGGCCCGGGACGAGATGCTGCGTCGCACCCACAGCGAGGCCACGCCCTGGATCTGCGTGCGCGGCGACCACAAGAAGGCCGCCCGGCTGAACCTCATCCGCCACCTGGTCAACGCGGTGGCCCCCAAGGACATCGCAAAGCGGCTCGACGATCCCGATCCGGCGGTGCTGTTTTCCTTCGAGCTTTCGGCCCTCACCGACGGCCGCCTGGAACGCTGAGGCGGTGCTGAGCGCCGCCCAGGCCCGCCGCATCGCCCTGGCCGCCCAAGGGTTCGCCGCGCCGCGGCCGCGGGCCCCGCCCGGCCGGGCGCAGCTGATGGGCGCGATCCGCCGGCTGGGCGCAGTGCAGATCGATTCGGTGAACGTGGTCTCGCGCACCCACTACCTGCCGCTGTTCTCCCGGCTGGGGCCCTATCCCCGCGCGGCGCTGGAGGCCATGGCCTGGGGGCCCAGGCCGTCGCTCAGCGAATACTGGGCCCATGAGGCCTCGCTGATACCGGCCGAGGCGCGCGGCCTGTTCGGCTGGCGCATGGCGGACGCGCGCGAGGGCGTCGGCGTCTGGAAGGGCATCGGGCGGTTCCGCCGCGAGCGGGGCGAGCTGCTTGAGCGGGTGCTGGCGGAAGTGGCCCGGCGCGGGCCGTCGGCGGCCTCGGACCTGGACTCAGGCGTCAAGGGCCAGGGCGGCTGGTGGGGCTGGAGCGAGACCAAGCGGGCGGTGGAGTGCCTGTTCTGGGGCGGCGAACTGACCACCGCCACCCGCCGCGGCAATTTCGAGCGGGTCTATGGCCTGGCCGGCCAGACCCCCGACGGACCGGGCCGCGAGGGGGCCCAGCGCCAGCTGATCCGCATCGCCGCCCGCGCCCTGGGCGTCGCCACCGAGCGCGACCTGCGTGACTACTTTCGCCTGCCCCCGGCCGAGACCCGCGCCCGCATCGCCGAGCTGACCGCCGCCGGCGAGCTGGAGCCGGTGATGGTGGAGGGCTGGAGCGCCCCGGCCTGGATCGACCCGGCCGCGCGCCGGCCCCGCCAGGTCCGGGCGCGCACGCTGCTGTCGCCTTTCGACAACCTGATCTGGTTCCGCGAACGCACAGAGCGGCTGTTTGGCGTCCGCGTGCGGCTGGAGATCTACACCCCGGCCCACAAGCGCCAGCACGGCTACTATGTGCTGCCCTTCCTGCAGGACGAGGCGATCACCGCCCGGGTCGATCTGAAGGCCGACCGCAAGGGGGGCGTGCTGGTGGTCCAGGCCGCCCACGCCGAGGCCTGGGCCGACGCCGAGACCGCCCCGGCCCTGGCGGCGGAACTGCGGCTGATGGCCGGGTGGCTGGGGCTGGGGGATGTGCGGGTGGAGTCCCGGGGCGACCTGGCGGCGGCGCTGGCGAGGGCGGTGTGAGGCGGGGAGGCGCGCCGGCCAAAAAAACCTGTGTACCGAGCCCATGCATGGTTGCGTCAAGTCACGATTTGGCAGGTGCGGCCGGGTGTGACGTGGGGGGATTCAGCGCAGCAGGGTGACGCTGAGACCAATGGCCTCGGCGACCGCCGCCCAGGGCCGATCGGCGGTCAGCACTTCGGCCCCGCGCAGCCTGGCAAGCGCCAGGCAGGACCGGTCCCCCAGCGACAGACCCGCCTTGCGGGTGACGGCGGCGAGGCCTCCCGCCGCGACCGCCTGGGCGTGGTCAAAGGCCGCGATCTCGATTCCGGTGTCGGCGAAGAAGGCGTCGATGGCGTCGGTGGGCAGGTCGTTGAGCGCGGCGTAGGTGTAGACCTCAGCGACATTGACGGCGCTGACCGCCGCGCCGTCCAGCCGGTGGAACACCGCATCGCCGCCGGCTTCGCCGAGAATCGCCGCCAGAATGGCCGAGGCGTCGATCACCAACGCCGTCACCGCGTCTTCGCCTTCTCCGCCGCGCGCTCGTCCGCGCGCCATTTTAGAAAGTCATCGACACTCGCCCGATCGGTCATGCCGGTGTCCCGCGCCAGGGCGCGAATGCGGTCCTTCACGTCCTTCATGGTCCGGATGCGGATCGCGCCGTCGATGATCTCGATGCGAACCGGGCCGCCCCGCTCAAGCCCGACCGCACGCCGCAGTTCAGCCGGCAGGCTCAGGCGGCCGGTCTCGCTGACATGGCCGGGCAGGCTGTTCGGTGGGGGCTGTGGGTCCGGGGCCTTTTTTTGTCGCGCGGCCAATTCTCGACCTCCAGAAAATTTGGGTCATAGGGTCGATATAGGGAAGATTTTCGGTTTGTGCCACAATTTGATATATTGGCGTATAGGCGGCACATGCCGTGACGCGTGCGAAGTGCAACTGGGGCGATATGGCCCGCGGCGACCGGGCCTGCGATCTGGCCGGGGTGTGGATGCTGCTGCCGGACCGCAGCGCCCGGGAGCAGGCCATGCGGTCCTGCGCCACGGTCAGCCATGACACTTGGCGCCGCGCGCGGGGATGGGCGGCCTGTTTCGGGATCATCATGCTGGACGCCGGCCTCGCCGACGACCCGCGCATGGCGGCCATCGCGGAGCGGACCTTTGAGCGGTTGGTGGAGGGGCCGTGAGGGGGGTGGCGGGTGGGGCGTAAGGCGAAGGGCGATTGGCCTACTCGCCGCCGCCGGGGGAGGAAGTCGGCCAAGCGCGCTCGGTGATTTGCCCGGGGCGTCGTGCGTGGACTGCATCTGTATCGGAGCACATCGCCGCTTAGCTCAGGTTGTGCCTAAGTCGGGCCGCCAGGTCATTCGGCCCCGCCAGCGCTCCGCAAGCTGTGCGGCGCTCGCCCGCAACGCGCTCGAACCATCCAACAAGAAGAATGCGCGCGCTGAGAACGGGGAGGCGCGAAGGGCATCGACCTGTGCGAACCCAGCGGCGCACAGCCTTTTGCCCCAGTGTGTCAGCTCCAGTTCATGGCCGCCGCGCATTCGCGTTTGGTGATGGTATACGAGCAGCGCCCGACCTGGTCGCCGAAGCGCCTGAAGTTCCGACACCGCCACGCTCTTGCCGGCCTTCGCGGCGCCCAGGTCGAAACCCTTGGTCTCGAACCCGTTATCCGGATCGACGAAGATTAGATCGCATAGTTCGAGCGCCGCGCTCATCCGCTCCAGCCAAACCATCCGCGCCGACCGCCGCGCGCTGCTCCCACCGTCGGTGGGTACGGGCTCTCGGAAATAGACGGCACCCGGCAGCAGCGTGTTGTTTTCTAGGGCGGCCACCCGCCGTTCGCCCGACACGACGACGGCCTTGAGATGATCGAAGGCTGGCGGATCAAGCGGCCGCCAAATTTGCGGTTGATCGAGATAGGCGATGTGACGACCGTCGCCGTTGTGGATTTCATCGGGATATAGCCACCAGGCGATCCCTAGACGCTGACCGGGCGCGAGAGCGCGCAGGATCGCGAGTTTCACGTAGTCGCCAATATCCCCACTGTATCGATCTTGCATGTCTGATCGTTGCCTTCCAATGCCAATGCGTAATTTACGTCGTCCTATACACCTTGGGATTTGCGCCGCTGTCATGTGAAACCATGGCCAGACGATCCGCGTGCAAGCTGTCCAGCACGGCCAAGGCCCGATCCGTTGCCCCGCGCCCCTGGATGTGCTACAGTACTACCATGAAGACCATAACCGCTCGTGACGCCAACCAGAACTTCTCCAAGCTGCTTGCGGAGGTGGAGCAGGGCGAGACTGTGTTGATCAGCAAGAACGGCAAGACGGTGGCCGAGATGCGTCCTCGCACGGATGACCCGCGCCAGGATCCGGTGTGGCGGGCCAATTATGAGCGGATGCTGGAATTGATGCGCCAGACGCCGGCGACGGGGTATCGCGTCGGCAAGATCACCGAGGATGACAAATATGGCGACGCGCCCTGATGGCGGTGCGCGCCTCGATCGACAGCAACATTCTGGTTTACGCCGAACTTGAACCGGAAACTGAAAAGGGCAGGCTGGCGCAGCATGTGCTCGGTCGCGCCGCCCCGACGGGCGTGCTGGCGGCGCAGGCGCTGCTCGAGTTCGTGGCCGTCGTGCGCCGCAGGCGCCCGGAGAGTCTGTCGAGCGCAATCGCCAAGACCGAAGCCTGGGCGTCGGTGTTCGAGACCGCGCCGACCACATCGCAGGTGATGCGCACGGCGCTGCAGCTTGTGGCCGGCCATCAGTTTCAGGTCTGGGACGCGGTGATCTGGTCGGCGTCGCGGGACGCGGGCGCAACGCTGCTGCTCACCGAGGATCTTCAGGATGGGCTCACGCTCAACGGCATGACGGCGGTAAACCCGTTCGCCAGAACGGCGGCGGAGCTGGCGGCGTTTTTCGGGGTGTGAGGCCCCGCTAGACCATCCCCTCCGCCACCGCATGCAGCCGCGCATAGGCGCCGCCGCGGGCGACCAGGTCGGCGTGGCGGCCTTCTTCCACCACGCGGCCGGCCTCGAACACCAGGATGCGGTGGGCGGAGCGGATGGTGGACAGGCGGTGGGCGATGACGATGGTGGTGCGGCCGGCCATCAGTTCCTCCATGGCCGCCTGCACGTGGCGCTCGGTCTCCACGTCCAGCGACGAGGTGGCCTCGTCCAGCACCAGGATCGGCGCGTCGGCCAGGAAGGCGCGGGCGATGGCCACCCGCTGGCGCTCGCCGCCGGAGAGCTTGACCCCGCGCTCGCCGACCAGGGTGTCGTAGCCCCGGGGCAGGGCGGCGATGAAGTCGTGGGCGCGGGCGCGTTTGGCGGCCAGGGCCACCTCCTGCGGCGTGGCCTCGGGCCGGCCATAGGCGATGTTCTCGGCGATGGAGCGGTGGAACAGGGCCGGGTCCTGGGGCACCACGGCGATGGCCCGGCGCAAGCTCGCTTGCCCCACCCGGGCCACATCCTGGCCGTCCACCAGGATACGGCCGGCCTGGACGTCGTAGAGCCGCTGGATCAGCTTGACGAAGGTGGACTTGCCGGCCCCGGTGGCCCCCACCAGCGCCACCCGCTCGCCGGGCGCGATGGCCAGGGAGAAGTCGCGGTAGAGGGGCTGGGCGCCGTCCCCGTAACCAAAGGTCACATGGTCGAACACCACCTGGCCCAGCTGGCCGCGGAAGGCCGGCGCGCCGGGAAGGTCGGGGGTCTGGGGGGCCATGCGGGCGAAGGCGGCGGCGTCCTCGACGTCGTTCAGCCCCTTCTGCAGGTTGCGCAGGTTCTCGCCGATGTTGCGCAGATAACCACTCATCAGCATGAAGGCGGTGATGGCGAAGGCCACGTCGCCGGCGGTGGCGCGGCCCTGCAGCCACTGGCGGATCAGCAGGCCGGTGAGCCCGGCCTGCAACCCCGCCAGGATCAGGTTGTGCAGCAGCATCAGGTCGATGTAGCGGTTCCAGGCCGCCACCGCAGAGGCCGCCCAGGCCCGGGTAATCGCCGCGATCCGCGCCGCTTCCCGGCCCTCGGCGCCGAAGCTCTTCACCGTGGGGTTGGACGAGATGGAATCGGCCAGCGCCCCGCCGATGCGCGAGTCCAGCGCCACCATCTTCAGATTGGCCGGCCGGGCGTAGCGGGTGGTGAGCACGATGTTGGAGACGATGTAGAGACTGACCACCGCCAGCGAGAAGGCCCCCACCGAGGGCCAGCGCAGCATCATCGACACCGACAGCCCCACCAGCACCAGCAGCGCCGGCCCCAGGGCCAGCA
>CAXNKO010000148.1:0-5757 GCA_964202685.1 Caulobacterales bacterium | reverse complement strand
CGCCGTGCTCTCGGAGGCCATGCAGATCGCCCGCGGCGCGCAGGAGACAGCCTTCAATCCGCTGGCCGACAAGCTGGTCGCCCCGATCAGCGAGGCCATGCGCCACTATGCCTGGATCGGCGCTGCGCTGACCGCGATCCTGGCCCTTGCGGGCGGGGCGTTCGGATTCCTGCGGTTGCGGCCGAACTTCACCGCGCGCACCCGCGTGGAGCAGGTCATCCTGAGCGTCTTGCTCATTGCGTCGCTGATGGCGACCCTAACCACGGTCGGCATCGTGTCGTCGCTGCTGTTCGAAACAGTGCAATTCTTCCGGATCGTAGCGCCCGCCGACTTTCTGTTCGGCCTACACTGGAATCCCGACCCGCTAGCCCCGCCGACCCCGGAGGTGGGCGAGACCTATGGCGCCGTTCCCCTGTTTTGGGGCACGATTTTCATCGGGGCGATCATCGCCATGATCGTGGCCATTCCGCTCGGCCTGATGAGCGCGATCTATCTCACCCAGTATGCTTCGGCGCGACTTCGCGCCTGGATGAAGCCGCTGCTGGAGATCCTCGCGGGCGTGCCGACGGTGGTTTACGGCTACTTCGCCGCCCTTACCGTGGCGCCCATGGTGCGGGACCTGGCGCTCATGTTGGGCATGGCGAACCCCTCCACCGAGAGCGCCCTGGCGGCGGGCCTGGTCATGGGGGTGATGATCATTCCCTTCGTCTCCTCTATGGCCGACGACAGCATCGCCGCCGTGCCCCAGGCCATGCGAGACGGTTCGCTGGCCATGGGGGCCACGCCTTCCGAGACGATCCGCCGGGTGTTGCTGCCGGCCGCCCTTCCCGGCGTGGTGGCCGGAATAATGCTGGCGATCAGCCGCGCCATCGGCGAGACGATGATCGTGGTGATGGCGGCGGGCGCCGCAGCCAATCTGTCCGCCAACCCCTTCGCCAGCATGACCACGGTGACGTACCAGATCGTCCAGATGCTCACCGGCGAACAGAGTTTCGACCATCCGGCGACGCTTTCGGCCTTCGCGCTGGGGATGTTGCTGTTCGTCATCACCCTGGGGCTCAATGTCATCGCCCTGCAAGTGGTGCGCCGGTTCCGGGAAACCTATGAATAGGTCCATCGAACGCACGCCGACCGATTGGACTTCGCCGCTAATGGGGGCGCGGCTGAAGTCGCGCTATGCGTCGGAACGCTGGTTCCGGCGCGCCGGGCTGTTCGCGGTGGCGCTGTCCAGCCTGTTCCTGGTCTTTCTGTTGGCCTCCATGACCTCCAATGGGCTGGCCGGATTCCAGCGCACCGAAATCAAACTGTCCATCGACTTCCCCGCCATGGGGCTGACCGTAGACGAGGCGCGCCTTCGCGGCCCGGACGCGGCCCAGGCGCTGGCCGCCTCAGGCCTGCCAGACGCCGTCGGGCTGGCGGCGGTGACGGCCTACGGACCGGACGGAACCGCGTTGATCTCCGACAGCGCCTGGATCGACGTTCGCGACCGATTGATTGGCGAGCCAGCGCTGCTCGGCCGCAGGACGGAATTCTCCGTGCCGGTTTCCGCGGACCTGGCCGCCGCCGCGCGCGGGGAGGGCCATCCTGAGCTCGCGCAGCGCTACCGGGCGCTGTCTGGCGAAGGCTCCGTCACCAACGGCTTCGATCTCGGATTCCTAACCCGTTCCGACGCCACCGATCCCGGCCAGGCCGGCATATGGGGCGCATTGAAGGGCTCGATGCTGACCATGTTCGTCACCCTGGCGCTGGCGTTCCCGATCGGCGTCTTCGCCGCGGTCTATCTCGAGGAATACGCGCCGCAGAACCGCTGGACGGACATCATCGAGGTCTCGATCAACAACCTGGCCGCTGTGCCCTCGATCATCTTCGGCCTGCTCGGCCTGGCGGTGTTCCTGAGCTTTCTGAATCTGCCGCGCTCGGCGCCTCTGGTTGGCGGCATGACCTTGGCGCTGATGACCATGCCGGTGATCGTGATCTCCGGCCGCAACGCCATCAAGTCCGTGCCCGGCTCGATCCGCGACGCCGCCCTGGCGGTGGGGGCCAGCCGCGTGCAGGCGATGTTCCACCATGTGCTGCCGCTGGCCCTGCCCGGCATCCTCACCGGCACGATCATCGGCATGGCCAGGGCGCTCGGCGAGACTGCGCCGCTGCTGATGATCGGCATGCGCGCCTTCGTGGCGACGCCGCCTGGTGACTTCACCTCGCCGTCGTCGGTGTTGCCGGTGCAGATTTTCTTATGGTCCGACGAGGTCAGCCGCGGCTTTGTCGAGCGCACCTCGGCGGCGATCATCGTTTTGCTGGCCTTCCTGCTGGTGATGAACGGGACCGCGATCTACCTGCGAAACAAGTTTGAGCGACGGTACTAGGGCGCCATGACCACTCCAAAGATGACCGCGCGCAACGTGTCGATCTCCTACGGCGACAAACAGGCGATCGATGACGTCAGCGTCGACATCGCCACCGAGCACGTCACCGCCTTCATCGGTCCGTCGGGGTGCGGGAAGTCCACGTTCCTCCGCGCCCTCAACCGCATGAACGACACCATTCCTACGTGCCGCATGCAGGGCCAGATCGAACTCGACGGCGAGAACATCTACACCTCGGGCATGGACGTGGTGCAGCTGCGCGCCCGCGTTGGCATGGTGTTTCAGAAGCCCAATCCATTCCCCAAGTCGATCTACGAGAATGTCGCCTATGGCCCGCGGATACACGGCCTTGCGGACTCCAGGAGCGAACTTGACGGCATGGTTGAGAACGCTTTGGCCAAGGCCGGTCTGTGGGACGAGGTCAAGGATCGCTTATCGGACTCTGGCACCAGCCTCTCCGGCGGTCAGCAGCAACGCCTGTGCATCGCCCGCACCATCGCGGTGAATCCTGAGGCGATCCTGATGGACGAACCGTGCTCCGCCCTGGACCCCATCGCCACGGCCCGGATCGAAGAACTGATCGCCGAACTCAAGGGTCGGTACGCCATCGTCATCGTCACCCATTCGATGCAGCAGGCGGCGCGGGTCTCCCAACGCACGGCGTTCTTCCACATGGGCAGGCTGGTGGAGTACGGCGACACCGCCCAGATCTTCACCAACCCGCGGGAGGAACGCACCAAGGACTATATCACCGGCCGCTATGGATAGGTTGCGGACATGACCGAACACACCGTCAAGGCCTTCGACGAGGACATCACCCGCCTGCGCGGCATGATCGCCGAGATGGGCGGCCTAGCCGAGTTGGCGATCAAGGAGGCGATGCAGGCGCTGGTGCGGCACGACGAGGACCTCGCCGCTCAGGTGGTCGCTCGCGACAAGCTGCTCGACACCCTTGAGCTTGAAGTCGATGCGCATGTGGTTCGCATCATCGCCCTGCGCGCCCCCATGGCCGACGACCTGCGCGAGGTGATCGCGGCGCTGAAGATTTCCGGCATGCTGGAGCGGGTCGGCGACTACGCCAAGAGTATCGCCAAGCGCGTCAGCCAGATGGAGCGCCTGAAGAAGTTTGAACCGCTGACGCTGCTGCCCGCCATGGCTGAGATGGCCAGCGGCATGGTGCATGACGTGCTGACCGCCTACGGCGCCCGAGACCCCGTGCTGGCCGCCGAGGTGGTCGCGCGCGACGCCAAGGTCGACGCCTTCTACGATAGCGTATTTCGCAATCTGGTCACCCACATGATGGAGAGCCCGGCCGTGATCGGCAGCGCGGCCCAGCTTCTGTTCGTCGCCCGCAATCTGGAGCGGATCGGCGACCACGCCACCAACGTTGCCGAAATGGTGCATTTCGCCGCCACCGGCCGCTACCTCGCCGACCGCAACGAGCCTCCTGGTGCGGCCGAGGACTGACGGACATGCCAGCGCCGCGCCTATTGCTTGTCGAAGACGATCCGTCCCTTTGCGAGCTGCTCGAATTCCGGTTTCGCGGTGAAGGCTATGACGTCGTGACCACCGGCGACGGCGACGAGGCCCTGCTGATGGCGGTCGAACACGTCCCCGACCTGGTGGTGCTCGACTGGATGATCGACGGCGCCTCGGGGATCGAGGTCTGCCGCCGCCTGCGCCGGGACAAGGCCACCGCCCGCGTTCCCATCATCATGCTGACCGCCCGCGACGCCGAGGAGGACCGCATCCGCGGCCTGGAGACCGGCGCCGACGACTACCTTACCAAGCCCTTCTCGCCGCGCGAACTCGTCGCCCGCGTCCACGCCATCCTGCGCCGCGTGCGCCCGGGGCTGGCCGGCGAGATCCTGGAGACGGGCGATCTCAGCCTGGACGCCGCCGCCCACCGGGTCACCCGCGCCGGGCGAACAATCCCGCTGGGCCCGACCGAGTTCCGCCTGCTGCGCCACTTCATGGAGCGCCCGGGCCGCGTGTTCTCGCGCAGCCAGCTTCTGGACGCCGTCTGGGGGGCCGAGAGCGAGACCGAACTGCGCACCGTCGATGTTCACGTCGGGCGCCTGCGCAAGGCCATCAACGCCCACGGCGGCGACGACCCCATCCGCACCGTGCGCTCGGTGGGCTATGCGATGGATGCGCCGCGGGCCGCCTGAGCGAGGGCCAGGATCGTCAGGCGCACCGCATCCCGACGCCCGCATCAGGCCGAAACAGGCTTGCGGGCCGCGATTCGCATGACGTTCGAGGGCAACTCGCGCAGTTCTTCCCAGCGGATAATCTCAAATCGGCCGTCGAAGTGCTCGATCACCGCGGTGCAGCTCTCCACCCAGTCACCATCATTGATGTAGGTGAGGCCGTCGATCTCGCGGATCTCGGCCTTGTGAATGTGGCCGCAAATCACCCCCTGGACATCGCGGCGGCGCGCCTCCTCGGCCATTGCGCGCTCGAAGTTGTCGATGAACATCACCGCATTCTTGACGCGCTGTTTCACGTAGGCCGACAGGCTCCAGTAACCCAGACCCATGCTGTGCCGAAGGCGATTGAAATGGGTGTTGATTGTGAGCAGCGCGCGGTAGCTCCAGTCCCCCAGAAAGGCAAGCCACTTCGCGTGCTGGACGACTCCATCGAACTCATCGCCATGGGTGACTAGGTAGCGACGCCCATCGGCCGCCATATGGATGACGTCGCGCGCCACGACCACCCCGCCGAAGTGCACGCCGTAGAAGTCGCGGGCGAAGTCGTCATGGTTGCCCGGCACGTAGATGACCCTGACGCCCTTGCGCGCCATCCGCAGAAATTTCTGCACCACGTCATTGTGCGCCTGCGGCCAGAACCAGCCGCCTTTCAACTTCCACCCATCGACGATATCGCCCACGAGATACAGCGTGTCGCACTCAAGCGATCGGATGAACTCCAGAAGGTACTCTGCCTGGCAACCGCGCGTGCCCAGGTGGATGTCCGAGATGAAGGCCGATCGGCAACTTACGACCTGAAGAATGTCCGACATTGGCGTACGTCTCGGCCGACCTGAGGGCCGCGCTTAGCCGGACTCTGTGACGTCGCCATGACGCTACGCCTTTTCCCGGTGCGCGCCGACGTCACGCTTCTGACGCGTGGGCGCGTTAGGAGGCGCCAACAGACCGGAGGTCAGCCTCATGCTTCAGATCGTCGTAAGACCAACTACCGGGGGATGGCGCGTCGAAACGGGCGAGGCCGTGCCCGCGCTCGAAACGGCGAGCGGGGCGCAGGCGGAAGCTGAGGCGCGCCGGATCGCGCAGATGACCGCCGCGGACGGGCGGCCCGCCGAAGTGCGCATCTACATCCGAGGCGGCGCCCTGGCGGGCGTGGCGCGCTATGGGGGGGCGGCGTTCTCCTG
>CAXNKO010000147.1:0-5783 GCA_964202685.1 Caulobacterales bacterium | reverse complement strand
GAGCCCGCCGACCTGGTGGTGTTCTATGACGAGATCGACCTGGCGCCCGGCCGCTTCCGCATGAAGACCGGCGGCGGCGCGGCGGGCAACAATGGCGTGCGCTCGGTCACCGCCCATATCGGCCCCGACTTCCGCCGCGCCCGCCTGGGAACCGGCCATCCGGGCCACAAAGACCGCGTCCAGGGCCATGTGCTGTCCGACTTCCACAAGGTCGATCAAGCCTGGGTCGAGGCGCTGATCGCGGCCTGCGCCGAGGCGGCCCCCCTGCTGGCCGCCGGCGAGGACGAGAAGTACCAGACCGAGGTGATGCGCCTGGCCCCGGCGGAGAAGTCCGATCCGCGGGCGGCTGAGCGCGACGACGACTGACAAGCGGCCCGCGCTTCGCTAACACCCCCAATTGACCTCTGAGTTGAGACTCCCATGGCCCTCAAAGTCGCCATCGTCGGCCTGCCGAACGTCGGCAAGTCCACGCTGTTCAACGCGCTCACCCAGACCGCCCAGGCGCAGGCGGCCAACTATCCGTTCTGCACCATCGAGCCCAATGTCGGCGACGTGGCGGTGCCGGAGCCCCGGCTGGAGGCGCTGGCCGGCATCATCCCGTCCAAGGAGATCATTCCGGCGCGGATTAATTTCGTCGATGTGGCCGGCCTGGTGCGCGGCGCCTCCAAGGGCGAGGGGCTGGGCAACCAGTTCCTGGCCAATATCCGTGACTGCGACGCCGTGGCCTTTGTCACCCGCTGCTTCATCGACGACGACGTGACCCATGTGGAAGGCCGGGTCGATCCGCTGTCGGATCTGGAGACCATCGAGACCGAGCTGATGCTGGCCGACCTGGAGAGCCTGGAGAAGCGGCTGGTCAATCTGGAGAAGCGCGCCAAGACCGGCGACAAGGACAGCGCCCAGACCCTGCGCCTGGCCCAGCTGGCGTTGACGGAGCTGAACGCCGGCCGTCCGGCCCGCAAGGCCGCGGTCGCCGCCGAGGACGAGAAAGCCTGGCGGATGCTGCAGCTCCTGACCTCCAAGCCGGCGCTCTATGTGGCCAATGTGGACGAGGCGGCGGCGGGCGAGGGCAACGAGATGTCGCGGCTGGTGGCCGAGCGCGCCACCCGCGACGGCGCCGACAGCGTGGTCATCTCCGCCCAGATCGAGAGCGAGATCGCCATGCTCGACGCGGGCGAGCGCGGCGAGTTCCTGGAGACCCTGGGCCTCACCGAACCCGGCCTGAACAAGCTGATCCGCGAGGCCTACCATCTGCTGGGCCTGCAGACCTATTTCACCGTCGGGCCCAAGGAGGCCCGCGCCTGGACGATCCACAAGGGCGACACCGCCCCTCAGGCGGCCGGGGTGATCCACACCGACTTCGAGAAGGGCTTCATCCGCGCCGAGACCATCGCCTATGCCGACTACGTGCGCCTGAACGGCGAGGCCGGCGCCCGCGAGGCGGGGAAATTCCGCCAGGAGGGCAAGGACTATGTCGTCCAGGACGGAGATGTGCTGAATTTCCGCTTCAATGTCTGAGCCGCGAACCAGAGGGGACGACCATGGGTGAAATGATCAAGATCAGGGGCGCCGACGGCTTCGAGTTCGGCGCCTATCACGCTGCGCCCACCGGCGAGCGCAAGGGCGGCGTCATCGTCATCCAGGAGATCTTCGGCCTCGACGTGCATGTGCGCCGCGACGTGGACCGCTGGGCCTCCCTCGGCTACGAGGCGATCGCGCCCTCCATGTACGACCGCCGCGAACCTGGATTTTCCGCCGGCCACGATCCGGAGGGACTCACCGCCGGGGTGGCCCATATGCGCGCCACACCCATGCCGCAGGCGATGAGCGACGTGGCCGCCGTGCGCGACCGGCTGGCCCCCCAGGGCAAGGTCTGCATCGTCGGCTACTGCTATGGCGGCTCGATCACCTGGCTGGCCGCAGCCGAGGTTGATGGCCTGGCCGCCGGGTCCAGCTATTACGGCAGCATGGTCCTGGCCAACGCCGACAAGCGGCCTCGCTGCCCGGTGATCCTGCACCTGGGCCGCCAGGACGCCGGCATCCCCTGCGACGAGGTCAAGGCGGCGGTGCAGGCGGCCAACCCCGGCGTGCCGGTCTACATCTATGACGACGCCGGCCACGGCTTCAACAACGAGGACCCGGCCCGCCACAGCGAGGCCAGCGCCGCCCTGGCCCGCCAGCGCACCCTGGACCTGTTCGACCAGGCGTAAGCCGCCATGGGCGAGTTGATCCGGCTCACCAGCGGCGCCGACGGGTTCGAATTCGACGCCTACCGCGCCCCGGTCAGCGACGCGCGCCGGGGTGGGCTGGTGATCCTGCACGCCATCTGGGGCGTCACGCCGCATCTGCGCGGCCTGGCCGACAGCTTCGCCGAGGACGGCTACGAGACGATCGTCCCCAGCCTGTTCGACCGCTACGGGCGCGGCTTCGCCGAGCGTGACACCGACCCGTCCCGCGCCGCCCGTCAGAATGATTTCGCCCTGCGCGCCCGATGGGGCGGCGAGGTGCTGGACGCCGTGCAGGCCGCCATCGACGCCCTGGCGGGGCCGGTCTTCGCCCTGGGATTCTGTTTCGGCGGCACGACGGCCTGGCTGGCGGCGTCGCGGTGCAGCGGCCTTTCGGCGGTGGCGTCCTACTACGGCGGCCAGATCATCGATTATCTCGACGCGGCGCCGAAGGTTCCCACCCTGCTGCACCTGGGCCGCAGCGATGAATTGATCCCGCCGGCCACGGTGGCGGCGATCCGCGCCGCCTATCCCGACATGCCGATCCACGAATACGACGCCGGCCATGCCTTCGTGGCGCCGAGCGGCTTCCACGCCGACGCGGCCCGCCTGTCACGCCTGCGCACCCTGCAACTCTTCGCCCGGCATGGCGGCGGGCGCGGGGACGCCTGACCCTCAGGGCTCCAGGATCAGCGCGCGGACCCGCGGATCCCGCTCCAGGCCGCGCACCAGCACCGCCTGGGCGATCAGGATGCCGATGCCGGCGGCGAAGGCCGAAAAGATGTTGGCGCCATAGCGGCCGGTCGCGGCAGTGGCGCTCAACTGATGCTGGATGAGCAGGGCAGCGCCCAGCAACAGCCCGACTCCAAGCAGGACCGAGCCCGCCGACTGGCCGAACCCGGCGCGAAAGCTCATCCAGACATAGCGCGACAGCCCGCGCCGGAGCACTGGCACCGCCAGCGGCAGGACCGCCGTCAACAGCAGAAATCCGATAGGCCACACCAGGGTCCAGCGCACCACCATCTCGGCCCCGCCGGGCAGCAGCCGGAACGCCTGGCTCACCCCGGCCCCATAGACCAGCACCGCGGCGATGGCGCTGATGTCCTCCATCCGCTTGAAGTTCAACCAGGCGCGCGAGAAACCCATGCCCGAACATATATGGCCGATCGGGCCGTTGCGAAGACACGCAATTCGCCGCGGCCGGCGACCTTGTCTATGCTCAGCCCTGTGAGACACGCCGCCCTCATCCTCGTACTCGGCCTCGCAGGGTCCTCAGTTGGGCCGGCGGCGGCGCGCCCGGCCGGGATCGCCTGCAGCTTCGATCGCGGGGTGCTGATCGCCGCGGCCGAGGTGATGGGGGTCGCCGGCGACTTCATTATCGACACCGGCCAGGCCCAGACCCTGCTGGCCGAGACCCAGGCCGAGGCGGCCGGGTTCGAGCAGACCGCGCTCACCGGCGACGTGCGGCTGGCCGGGGTCACTTGGTCGAAACGTCCGGTGGCGGTGGCGGACCTGGATTCCCGCACTGTGTTCCTCACCACCCCCATCGCCGGGGTGATCGGCATCGACCTTCTGCGCGACAGCGTGGTGGACATCAGCGTTCAACCCTGCCGGCTGACCCTGCATGCCCCTAGGGCGCCGCCCCGTTTTCCCGCCCGCCGTCAGGCCGAAATCGGCTGGCAGGGGGGGCTGCCGGTGGTGCAGGCGGCGGTGGGGGACGGCGTCAACAGCTGGCTGGCGGACTTCACCCCCGCCACCGGTCTCGACCTGTCGCTGCGGCTCGACGACCGCCTGGCCAGCGCGCCGGGCGCGGCCAGGCCGCATGAGCTCTATCCTGGCGGCGTCTGGCGCGCGCGACTGGCGACCCTGACCTTCGCCGGCGACACCTATCGGGATGTGGACACCGGCCTGACCAAGGGCGCGGAATCAGGCCTCGGCCCCGCCGGCCAGATCGGCGGACGGGTGCTGTCGCATTACCGGCTGCGGTTCGATTTCCCCGCCGGCCGGCTCTACATCGCCGACCCGCGCTGAGACCAACCGGTCAGTGGGCGACGTTGCGCCAGATGCGCCGGTAGCTGGCATAGAGCAGGCCGGTGAAGATCAGCAGATAGATCATCGCGCCGAAGCCGAACTGCTAGCGCTCCTCCATCTTCGGATCCGAGGCCCAGGTCAGGAACGCCACCACATCCTTGGCCTGTTGATCGACGGTGGACTTGGTGTCGTCGTCGAAGGTGACCTTGTCAGGCGCCAGCGGCGGCGCCATGGCCAAAAGGCCGCCCGTGGGCGCATGGCCCGCGCCCTTCCACGACGCCGTCAGGTCGCCGGGGAAATAGGGATTGTAGTACTGACCCGGCGCCACCTGCAGCCCGGCCGGCGGCGCGGCCGGGTAGCCGGCGAGCAGGGAATAGACGTAGCGGGGGCCCGCCTCGCGGGCCTTGACGATCACCGACAGGTCCGGCGGCTGGGCGCCGCTGTTGGAAGCCCGGGCCGCCGGCTCGTTGGCGAACGGGGCCGGGAACTTGTCCGCCGGGGTTCCCGGGCGCTGAACCACGTCGCCGGTTTCGCTGTCGATATCGTTGATCTGGTAATCGGCGGCGATCGCCTTGACGTAGGGGTTGTCGTTCGGATTGGGGTGCTCGGCGTCGTAGAACGGCCCACCCTTCTGACCGAGGTTGCGGAAATACATCAGGTCCATGGCGTGGCAGGAGGCGCAGACCTCCCGATAGACCTTGTAGCCCCGCTGCAGCTGGGCCTGATCGAACCGGCCGAATGGGCCTTCGACGCCCCAGGCGACATCCTTGGGCTCTTCGCGTGACGCTTCCGCCATGGCCGGCGCGGCCAGGCAGACGAGACCCAGGGCCGCGAGAGCGATACCTTTACGCAGCATCTTGGGCTCAACCCCTCTGTTCGGACGAAGCCGCGGCGCCGGCCGGCGCTTTGGCGGAAAGGACCGGCTCGGAGATCGAATCCGGCACCGGCAGCGGCGTATCGGTCAGGCCCAGCAGGGGCAGGATGAACAGGAAGAAGCCGAAGTAGTAGAGCGTGCCGATCCGCGACAGCCAGACGTAGGAATTGATGTCGGCGTCGAGCAACTGGAGGCGAGAGATCCCCGGAATGACGGGGTTGTCCGGCGGGTTGGCGCCGCAGAAGCCCAGCACGATGCAGGCCAGGATGAAGATGAAGAAGTGCAGCCGCGCGGTCGGCCGGTAGCGCATCGAGCGCACCTTGGAGGTGTCGAGCCAGGGCAGTACGAACAGCACCCCGATGGAGCCGAACATCAGCAGCACGCCGGTAAGCTTGTCCGGCACCGCCCGCAGGATGGCGTAGAATGGCAGCATGTACCACTCGGGCACGATATGCGTCGGCGTCACCAGCGGATTGGCCGGGGTGTAGTTGTCGGCATGGCCCAGAATGTCGGGGAAATAGAACACAAACACCCCGAACATCAGCAGGAACACCCCCATCGCGAACCCGTCCTTCACCGTGTAGTACGGGTGGAAGGGCACCATGTCCTGCTTGGACTTCAGGTTGATGCCGACCGGGTTGTTGTTGCCCGGC
>CAXNKO010000146.1:0-5797 GCA_964202685.1 Caulobacterales bacterium | reverse complement strand
CAGCGCCACCGAGGGCCTGCGCGAGGCCTGCCTGGAGGCGCTCACCCTGGACCACCGGACGGTGCGCGCCTTCGCCGAGGGCTTCTCCTGGCGGGCCTGCGCCGAGGATTTCGTCCGCAACCTGCAGCCCTATCCCGAGCCGGAGAAGACCCGCTTCTGGCGGCGTCTGCGGCGCATGGCGCGGGTCCGGCGCCGGCCGAGGCCGCCGGCGGCGTAGGCGGTCAGATCAGCCGCGAGCGGATCACCTGGGAGAGCATGTCAATGGCGGTCACCGCCACGACAATGACAATGGCGATCGCGGCGGTGCGGGAATAGGCGAAGCTGTTCAGGCTGTCGAACAGCACCTGGCCGATGCCGCCGGCGCCGATCAGGCCAAGCACCGTGGCGGCGCGGCTATTGGATTCAAATCGGTACAGCGCATAGCTGGACCACAGCGGCGCCACCTGCGGCACCACGCCCCAGACCACTTCCTGCAGCCGGGCGGCGCCGGTGGCGCGAACCGCCTCAACCGGTCCCTTGTCGATCGCCTCCACCGCCTCCGAGAACAGCTTGCCCAGCACACCAGAGGTGTTCAGCGCCAGCGCCATCACGCCGGCGAACGGCCCCAGGCCCACCGCCACCACGAACATGGTGCCGATCACCAGATCAGGAACCGACCGCAGGGCGTCCAGTAGCCGCCGAACGGGTATCTGGACAATCGGCGGACTGACGTTGCGGGCCGCCAGCAGGCCAAGCGGCATGGCCAGCAACACCGCCAAACCCGTGCCCCACATGGCCATTTGGACGGTCAGCCACATCTGGCCGACGAACTGCCTCCAATCCGTGAAATCGGGCCGCAGAAATTCCGCCCCGAACTGGCGCATGTTCTCCGAGTTCGAGAACAACAGCCCGAATTTGCCGATCTCCGCGGGCTTGAAGGCCAGCGCCAGCATGAGGACGACGCCGCCCCACAAGACGATGTCGAACAGTCGCTGCGACAGGGGCGGCGACGGTGGTCTTGGAACCTCGGGTCGGGCCGGGTCGGTCATGGAATCACGACGCCGGCTGCCCGGTGCGGGCTTCCACAACCGCGCGCTCCGTCCGCACGGTGTCGAACGCCTTCTGGGCGGCCGCGATCTTCGCCTGATTGCCGCCGCGCCTGGCCAATTGCAGCGCCTCCATCGCCTCCATTTCCCGCGCCGGAAGCAGATGGTTATTGTCGGCCGGCCGGAATCCCCCGATCGAAATACTCGCCAGCAGCTTGCGTTGGCGCTCAGCCTCAGGGCCATTGCCCTGGCCATAGGTCAGGAAGAACCGCCGCAGCTTTTCCTTGACCACCGGATCGAGGGTCTTGCGCCAGATGATCGGGTCTTCGGGCAGGCGCGGCGATTCCCAGATCACCCGCACCGATCTGGCCAAAGCCACGCCCTCAGGGCCGCGTATCAGCTGCAGGCGCAGGTTCGTCGAGTTACCGGTGGCGACATCCAGCACGCCCTTGGAGACCGCCAGGAGGTTGGGGCCGTGCTGCGCCGACCGCACCGTCTTGAAGCAGTCGCTTGGCCGGATTCCTTGAGGGGTGAACAGATAGGTCATCGGCGCCAACGTCCCGGAGGTCGAAAGCGGATCGCCAATGCCAAAATTGAGCGACTTGTCACACTTGAGGACATCTTCAAGCGTGGTGGCGCTGGACGCGGGGACGATCAGCACCGACTTGTAGCCATCGTCGCCCTGCGAATCGATGGTGCGCGCGAACACCTCGCCGCCAGCCCGTCGCACGGCTTCCACGCCGGTCATGTTGGAGAACCAGCCCGCATCGGTCTGACCGAAACGCATGGCCTCCACCAGGATCGTGTAGTTGGAGCCGTAGAACGGCTTCACCGGGATGCCCACCTGCTTTTCCATGTCGGCGATGATCGGCTGCCAGAAGACATTCAAAGTGTTCGAGTTTTCCACCGCCAGGATGGAAAAGTTGATCACCTTCGGCGGGGCCCCGGGAACCACGTCCGGTTTTTTCTCGCACCCAGCCAGGGCGATGAAGGCGGCGACCAGGAGGCGGCCAGCGAAACGATGTGCGCTCATCGGGGCACCAGCTCCATTCCCGCCGCTTCGAATTCAGGGCCGTAGATGTCGATCAATCGCGACTGATCGAGGCCCGACGGCGCGCCATCATATACGATGCGGCCCGCCTTGAGCGCGATGATCCGGTCGGCGTAGCGCAGGGCGTGGTCGACCTGGTGCAGAGTGACCACCACCGTCAGGCCATCGACCTGATTCAGGTCGCGCAGGATCTCCATGACATTGCGCGAGGCTACCGGATCCAGGGACGCCACCGGCTCGTCGGCCAGGATCACCTTGGCCTTCTGCACCAGGGCGCGGGCGATGGCGCCGCGCTGCTGCTGGCCGCCGGAAAGGGTGTTGGCGCGCTGGCCGGCCTGATCGGCCACCCCCACCCGGACCAGGGCGGCCATCACCGCGGACTTGGTCTCGGCCGGCCAGCGTCCGGTCAGTCCGCGCCAGAAGGCGATGCGGCCCAGCGAGCCCAGCGCCACATTGGTGAACAGGCTCAAGCGGCCCACCAGGTTGAACTGCTGGAAGATGAAGCCGATGCGGATGCGGGCGGATCGCACGGCGTCGCTGATCCGCCCCCGGTCCTGGACCACGCCGCCGAAGGCCTCGATCACGCCCTCGCCGGGATCGATGGCGGTGAGCCCGCTGATGGCGCGCAGCAGCGTCGACTTGCCCGAGCCCGAGGGACCGATCAGCGCGATCATCTCGCCGCGGCCAACCTGCAGCGACACGCCGTCCAACGCCCGGCGCGCGCCGAAGCTCTTGGCGACGTTGCGGATCGACAGGACGGCGGCGTCAGGCATTGTCAGCTGCGGGGTCCTTGCGCTCGCGGTCGCGGCCATGGGTTTCATGGCATGTCCGCCACGGTCAGGTCTAGCGCGCGCGCCTCGGAAGCAACGGGTCTTTACATCCTGCAGCTTTGCCCTTATCTCGCACGGCTCCGGCGGACCCGATGTCCTCAAAAGCGCTGCTAACGCCGGTCTGGGTTCAACAATCCATTGGGGGTTACGTGAATTGCACACGTATCATAAGCCCCTGGACCTGGTCCGTGAGCGGTCGCCGGAACGTCCAGTCGCCTTTGCGCGGCCGGGCGCGGTGGCCGTAGCGGCGCGCTGGTTCCAGGAGAACTTCAAGGGCGACGTCTATTACGCCGTCAAGGCCAACCCTTCGCCATGGGTCATCGAGACCCTGGCGGCCCATGGGGTGACGGCGTTCGACGTGGCCTCCGTGCCGGAGATCGAGCTGGTCTCCCGGTTCGCGCCGGGCGCCCGCATGGCCTTCATGCACCCGGTGAAGAGCCGCGCCGCCATCGCCGCTGCCTATTTCGATCACGGCATTCGGACCTTCAGCCTCGACACCCACGAGGAGCTGGCCAAGATCATCGAGGCGACGGGGCAGGCCAAGGACCTCAACCTGATGGTCCGCCTGGCGGTGTCCACCGAGGGGGCGGCCTATTCGCTGTCCGGCAAGTTTGGCGTCGACCCGCATGGGGCGCCCGGCCTGCTGCTGGCCGCACGGCGCGCCACCCAGGACCTGATGGGCGTCGCGTTCCACGTGGGTAGCCAGTGCATGCGGCCCACCGCCTATCAGGCGGCCATGGCCCAGGCCTCCCGCGCCCTGGTCCGCGCCGGGGTGTTCGCCGACGTGGTGGACGTGGGCGGCGGATTTCCCTCGGTCTACCCGGGGATGATCCCCCCCGACATGAGCGACTATATCGACTCCATCGACCGCGGCTTCGCCGAGATGATGGTGCATGAGACCACCGAGCTGTGGTGCGAACCCGGCCGCGCCCTGGTGGCCGAGGCCTCCTCGATCCTCACCAAGGTGGAGCTGCGCAAGGGCGACGCGCTGTATCTGAACGACGGCGCCTATGGCAGCCTGTTCGACGCGGCCCACACCAAATGGCCGTTCCCGGTCAAGCTGATGCGCGCCGAGGATGGCGACGCCGTGGCGGTGGAGGGTCCCCTGAAGCCCTTTCGCTTCTACGGACCCACCTGCGATTCCCTCGACCACATGCCGGGGCCGTTCTGGCTGCCGGAGGACGTCCGCGAGGGCGACTATGTGGAGATCGGCATGCTGGGCGCCTATGGGGTGGCGATGAACACCCGCTTCAACGGCTTCGGCGACGCCGAGACCGTCGTGGTGGCCGACGCGCCCATGGCGTCGATGTTCGGCCTGGCCCGGCGCTCCATCCCGACGCCGAGGAGCGAAACCCAGAATGTCGTGAAATTGACCCGCGCCCGCGGCAAGAAGCGCCGGCGGCGGTGATGCTTCCGTCCCACTGGAGGGCTATGGGATGCACACATCTCAGCGTGGGGCGCCTTGCAGCGATGAATTCGCGCTCAGCCGGCGCTTTGGCGCACCCTTCTCCCCTTGCGGGAGAAGGTGGCCCTGCGGAGCAGGGTCGGATGAGGGGTGGTCCACGGCCCGCCCGTATAAGTCATTGTAAATAATCGGTTAACTCTGCGAAACCCCTCATCCGTCAGCTTCGCTGCCACCTTCTCCCGCAAGGGGAGAAGGGTCGAAAGGGCCGCTTTGAACAATATGTATCCGCCAGCCCTCCAGAGTGAGGGGGAAGCCGGATACGAGGCCCGCGCGTTATTGGGCCAAGACCTTCGGGACCTCGCCGTCGCTCCGTCCGGCAAGGTCCGTCACCATGGACGGGCGCTCAAACTCTGAAGGACAAGAGAATGAACGCTGACGCCCCCCCCACCAATCGCAAGGCCGAACTGCTGTCGGCGGTCGTCGAACATGTGGCCATCGACCAGTACGACGCCCGCCCGGTGATCGACGCCATGCGCAAGATGAGCTTCACCAGCCGCGACACCGCGCGCGCCGCCGACATCCTGTCCATGGCGCTGGAGGACCAGGGCTGCTCCACCTGGCTGACGCTCGCCGGCTCCACAAGCGCCGGCGGCTGCATGCACATCTACCGCGACATGGTGAAGTACGGGATGATCGACGTGGTGGTGTCCACCGGCGCCTCCATCGTCGACATGGATTTCTTCGAGGCCCTGGGGTTCAAGCACTACCAGGCCCAAGGCGAGGTGGACGACCGCGACCTGCGCGCCCTCTACATCGACCGCATCTATGACACCTATATCGACGAGGAGGAGCTGCAGAGCTGCGACGCGACGATCAAGGATCTCTGCGACGCCCTGGAGCCGCGCCCCTATTCCAGCCGCGAGTTCATCTTCGAGATGGGCCGGTGGCTGGCGGATAGCAACGCCAGGAAGCCTGATTCGCTGATCGAGACCGCCTACCGCGAGGGCGTGCCGATCTTCTGCCCGGCCTTTACCGACAGCTCGGCCGGTTTCGGCCTGGTCAAGCACCAGGTGGAGCGGATGCAGGCGGGCCAACCCTACCTCAGCATCGACTCGGTGGCCGACTTCCGCGAACTCACCGACATCAAGATCGCCGCCGGCACCACCGGCCTGTTCATGGTCGGCGGCGGCGTGCCGAAGAACTTCGCCCAGGACACCGTGGTCTGCGCCGAGATCCTCGGCCATGAGGCGGAGATGCACCGCTACGCCATCCAGATCACCGTCGCCGACGTGCGCGACGGGGCCTGTTCGTCCTCCACCCTCAAGGAAGCGTGTTCCTGGGGCAAGGTCGACGTGACCTGGGAGCAGATGGTGTTCGCCGAGGCCACCACGGTGGTGCCGCTGATCGCGTCCGACGCCTGGCACCGGGCCGGCTGGAAGACCCGCGAACGGCCGCGCTGGGCCAAGCTGTTCGCCAAGGGATGAAC
>CAXNKO010000145.1:0-5799 GCA_964202685.1 Caulobacterales bacterium | reverse complement strand
CAGGGCCTCGGCGGCCAGCACCCGGCGGCCGGCGGCGATAGCGTCCGACGGGCTCATTGCGCGCGCTGCACGGCCTGGTCGTGCAGGTCGCGCACCGCCTCCCGCGCCCGGTTGAGCCGCCGCTCCGAGGCCTCGCTCTCCCGCAGGATCGCCGCCTGCATCTGCGCCGAGCGCAGGGTGGGAGCATGGCCGAACGGCGGAGGCGAGCGATCGCCCAGGCCCTGCGGCCACACCGCGGCCAGCGCCACCGCCAACACCGACAGGACAGCGAGCATCGGCAGATAGAGGCGATTCAGCATCTGGCCGATATAGCCGTTCCCGGCCCTGAGGGCCAACCCCGAGACGTCGCCCCAGCTTGACGGGGGCCGGCGCGGGCCCTAGCGCGTCAGACGCCCAGCCAACGGAGAGCTCAGTTGCCGACCCTCATCCTGCTTCGCCATGGCCAGAGCCAGTGGAACCTCGAGGATCGATTCACCGGCTGGGTGGACGTGGACCTGACCCCCGAGGGCGAGGCCCAGGCGACCCGGGGCGGCGAGCTGATCAAGGCCGCGGGCCTGGTCATCGACCGGGTGTTCACCTCGGTGCTCACCCGGGCGATCCGCACCGCCTGGCTGGCGCTGGCCGCCGCGGACCAGGTGTTCGTGCCGGAGATCAAGGACTGGCGGCTGAATGAGCGCCACTACGGCGGCCTCACCGGGCTCAACAAGACCGAGACGGCGGCTGTCCATGGGGCCGACCAAGTGAAGATTTGGCGGCGCTCCTACGATATTCCGCCGCCGCCGCTGGCCGCCGGCAGCCCCTATGATTTCGCCGGGGACCGCCGCTACGCCGGCGCGACCCTGCCGGTGACCGAGAGCCTGAAGACCACCCTCGACCGGGTGCAGCCCTATTGGGACTCCGACATCACGCCGCGGCTGGCCGCTGGCGAGACCCTGCTGGTCGCCGCCCACGGCAATTCCCTGCGGGCCATCGTCAAGCTGATCTATGGGCTTTCCGCCGAGGCGATCATCGACGTGGAGGTGCCCACCGGCAATCCGCTGGTGCTCGACCTGGACGCCAGCCTGCGGCCGCGCTCGGCGCGTTACCTCGACGCCGGCCGCGCCACGCCGCTGCCGGCGTGACGGCGAACGCCGCCCGGGCCGGCGACACGCGCCACATGCGCCGCGCCATCGCCCTGGCCCGCCCCCGGGTCGGCCTGACCGGCGAGAACCCCGCCGTCGGCTGCGTTCTGGTCCGGGATGGGGCGGTGGTGGGCGAGGCGGCCACCGCCGCGGGCGGGCGGCCCCATGCGGAGGAGCAGGCCCTGGCGGCGGCCGGCGCGGCGGCCCGGGGCGCCACCGCCTATGTCACCCTGGAACCCTGCGCCGAACGCTCCTCGGGGGCGGCCTCCTGTAGCGCGCGCCTGATCCAGGCCGGGGTCGCCGCGGTGGTCATCGCCTGCGAGGACGCCTCGCCCTACGCCGCGGGCCAGGGCGCCGAGATGCTCCGCGCCGCGGGAATTTCCGTGCGGTCCGGGGTCCTGCGCCGAGACGCCGCGGTCCTATATGCGGACTACCGCCCGGCAATCCGCTGTTAACACGCCGGGCCTAGATAGTTCGCAAATCGGTAACCTTGCGCCCGCCAGATGTCAGCAGACCCAGCGCCCCGTCTCGCCTCGATCCGCCTCACCCAACGCGAAGTGGACGCCATCTGCCTGCGGCACGAACGTCTGCTGGACGCCAAGCCGGGCGGCGCGCGGGCCATGTTCGCCTGGCAGGATCTCTCGGGACTGGACCTGCGCGGCTGGAACCTCCGCGACGCCGATTTCACCGGCGCGACCCTGGCCGATTGCCAGATGCAGGCGGCGCGCCTCGACCAGGCCAATTTCTACGGCGCCAACCTGGAGCGGGCGAACATGGCCGAGGCGTCCCTGCGCCGCGCCGATCTTCGCGGCGCCTGCCTGCGCGGCGCCAATCTCACTGCCGCCGACATGTTCGAGGCCGACCTGCGCGAGGGCACCATCGTCGCCGTCGATGCCGACAAGGGCCTGCGTGTCCTCGAGCCCACCGACCCGCAGGGCAAGATGCAGCGGGCGGTGCTGGCCGGGGCGAACCTGATGCGCTCGCGCATGGCCGGCATCGTCGCCGTCAAGGCCGACTTCACGGACGCGATCCTGAAGGACGCCCACCTGGTCCGCGCCAACCTCAAGCACGCCACGCTCGCCGGCGCCAATCTCGCCGGCGCGGACCTGTCGGGCGCGGATCTGGCCGGCGCCGACATGCGCGACTGCGTGCTGGTCGGCGTGCGCAAGGACGCCTGGAACGTCAACAACGCCGACATGACCGGCGCCCTCAACGATCCGCGCCCCGGGGGTCTGCCGGTCGCCCGCCTCGAACAGATGCTGCGCGAACACGCGCTCTGCTGCCGCTCGGGCGGCGCCGAGGGCGTCGCGGCCGACTTCACCGGCGTCGACCTGCGCGGCCTGGAGACCATCCGTGGCTTCGACCTCACCGCGCTGATCGCCAAGGGCGCGGTGCTCTACGGCCTGGACATGGAGGGGGTGCAGCTGCAGGGCGCACACCTGGAGGGCGCCGATCTGCGATCCTGCAATCTGCGCCGGGCCGATCTGCGCGGTGCGCGGCTGGCCGGGGCGCGGCTGTCGGGGTCGGACCTGCGCGATGGGGTCATGGGTCCGCTGATCATCGGGCCCAACCGGATGCTGTCCTGCGACCTCACCGGCGCCAGTCTCAAGCACGCCGACCTCTCCCGCGCCGACCTGCGCCAGGCGATTCTACGCAGGGCGGACCTATCCCACGCCAATTTCACCGGTGCGCTCATGCATCAGGCCGACCTCGCCGACGCCGTGCGCGAAGACGTGTGCGGCCTTGCCGGCGCCTGACCGCCCAAAGAGTAAGGGGCGGCGCTGCCTAGCGCCGCCCCTTGGGCGAAGGGCCTAGCCGGGGGGATGGACTAGGCGGCCTTCTCGCCTTCGATCAGGCTGGACGGGCCGGTTCCGATCTCGATGCGGCGCGGCTTCAGGGCTTCCGGAAGTTCGCGCTTGAGCGAGATGGAAAGCAGGCCGTCCGCCAGTTGGGCCTCGGTCACCACCACATAGTCGGCCAGCTGGAACCGGCGCTCGAAATTGCGCTCGGCCAGGCCGCGATGCAGGAAGCGGCGGGGGTCGTCATTGGCCGTTTTGCGGCCCTGGACGGTGAGCAGGTTCTCCTTGACCTCGAGGTTCAGCTCCTCCGGCTTGAAGCCCGCCACCGCGATCTCGACCCGGTAGGCGTTATCGTCCACCCGCTCGATGTTGTAGGGCGGATAGCCGGAATCCGAAGCGGACGCCGCGGTCTGCAGCAGGTCGGCGACGCGGTCGAAACCGACCACGGAACGGTAGAGCGGAGAGAAATCAATCGCACGCATGGGTGTTCACCTTCTTGGATCAGCAAGGTTGCAAGTCATGCGGGCCAGGGCGCGCCGTCTGGCCACGCCTCGCCCGGAAGGCCCGGATGTCCAGCGCCTTCGAAGACCTAGGTGGTGAGGGCGAAATGCGCTTTCAAGACCCCGTCCGCGCCGGCTTGTGATCCCCGCCGCGGCGGTTAGGCTGCGCCCCGCCGGTTCAATCCCGCTGGAGATGCTTCCCATGACCCCGTCCATCCTTGGCCGCGTCGCCGCCGCGGCGATCGTTGCGATCTTGCTGGCCGCGCCCGTCGCCGGCGCCAAGCCCTCGCCGCTGGCCGCCGCCGTGGCGGGGCCCAACCGCTCGGCGGACGCCTTGGCCCGCGACGTCGCCCGCCATCCCGCCGAGACCCTGGCGTTCTGGGGCCTGAAGCCCCGCCAGACAGTGATCGAGATCTCCCCCGGCGGCGGCTACTGGACCGAAATCCTGGCCCCCTACGCCAAGGCCACCCGGGGCCGCTACGTCGCCGCCGTCGCCGACCTGGACAACCCGCAGCTCTCCGAGGCCGCCCGCAAGAACCGCGCCGCCTTCGAGGCCAAATACGCCGACCCGGCCAAGTGGGGCCAGGTCGCCTATGTGGGCTTCGGCCCCCAGTCGAAACCCCTGGGCAAGCCCGGTTCGGCGGACATGGTCATCACCGCGCGCAACATCCACAACTGGATGTGGGCGCCCGGCGCGCTGGACAAGGCCATGGGCGATTTCTACGCGGTGCTGAAGCCCGGCGGCGTGCTGGCGGTGGAGGAGCACCGCGCCGATCCGCGCCCACAGGTCCCCGAGGCCCGCGACGGCTATGTCTCGGTGGCCAATGCGGTGGCGGCGGCCGAGAAGGCCGGCTTCAAGCTCGCCGCCCAGTCGGAGGTCAACGCCAATCCCAAGGACACCAAGGACCACCCCTTCGGCGTCTGGACCCTGCCGCCGGTGCGGATGAATTCCCGCCCGGGGGTCGAGACCCCTGCCGACTTCGACCGGGCCAAATATGACGCCATCGGCGAGAGCGACCGCATGACCCTGCGCTTCGTCAAGCCGCGCTAGGGCATCGATCCAAACGAAGGCGACAGCCGAGGCTTGGAAAATTGATGCATAAACAAAAGTCTAGTGATCGGCGCATGAACGAAGTGAATGTGTCGGAACACTAGGGCCGGGGTCGCGGGACCTCGGCCGGCGATGTCCCTGGCGCGGCGAGGTCTGCTGATCGGCGCGGCCGCCCTGGCGGCCTGCGGGCGCGCGCCCACCGGCGGCAAGTCCGGCCCCCTGACTCTCGACACCGCCGTCGCCGGCCCTTGGCGCACCGCCGCCGACCGGGCCCGCGACCGCTGGCGCCATCCCCTGCAGAGCCTGAGCTTCTGGGGCCTGGCGCCCGGACTGACGGGGGTGGAGTTCTGGCCCGGCGCCGGCTGGTACACCGACATTATCGCCCCCTACCTGGCCGACAACGGCGGCAGGCTCTACGCCGCCAACCTGCAGGCGGCCGACCCCGCCGAAGCGGCGGCGGGCGTGGCGCAGGCCCTGCGCGCCCGCCTCGAGGCCAAGCCCCGGCTCTACGGCGCGGTGACCTTCAGCGAATTCGGGCCCACCTCCGCCGCCGTGGCGCCGCGGTCCAGCGCCCACCTGGTGCTGTTCCTGCGCAACCTGCACAATTGGATGGCGGCGGGCGTCGCCGAAAAGGCCTTCCGCGACGCCTTCGCGGCGCTGAGGCCCGGCGGGAGCCTGGGCGTCGAGGAACACCGCGCCGCCCTGGGCGGTGTGCAGGACCCCCTGGCCGCCGCCGGCTATGTGCAGCAGCCCGATGTGATCCAGATGGCCCGGGAGGCCGGCTTCGTCCTCCACGCCGCCTCGGAGATCAACGCCAACCCCGCCGACCGCCGCGACCACCCCTTCGGCGTCTGGACCCTGCCGCCGGTGCGCCGCTCATCGCCCCGCGGCCAGCCCGCCGATCCGGGCTTCGACCACGCCCCCTACGACGCCATCGGCGAGAGCGACCGCATGACCCTGCGGTTCCTCAAGCCCCGCTGAGGCGTTTGCCTTGGCCGGCGGGTCAGCCCAATCTGTCGGCGCAGACATTCCGGAGCCCAACTTGCCGAACCTCGAAGATCTCACCCGGCGCATCCGCGACGCCCTGACCGCCGGCCCCGACCTGGGCGCCAGCCTCAAGCTTGACCTGAAAGGGGAGGGGTTCATCCGCCTCGCCGAGGGCCAGGTCTCCAACGACGACGGCCCCGCCGACCTCACCGTGCGGATCACCGCCGCGGACCTGGCCGCGCTGGGCAAGGGCCAGCTCGACCCCATGCGGGCGATGATCAGCGGGCGGCTGAAGGTCTCCGACATGGGTCTGGCCCTGCGGCTACAGCCGAAGATCCAGG
>CAXNKO010000144.1:0-5808 GCA_964202685.1 Caulobacterales bacterium | reverse complement strand
CTCCCGCAAATCCAATGACAGAGCTTTCGACATCCCCGCCGGACCTCCAGCACCGGCAGGAAGTCTGAATCAGATCAACGGTGATTTGGGAATCCCGGCCGATTCGGTCAGATCGAACGCCGCTCTAATCCCCCATTTTGGCCGTTAATGAGCTGTAGTGCCAATGAATGGCCGGTCGCCCAGGGGCCGTCCGCGATCAAGAGGAGTAACCCTTGAGCATTCTCGCCCAACTCGCCCCGCACCTGCCCTATGTTCGCCGTTACGCGCGCGCGCTGACCGGCGACCAGCCGACCGGCGACCACTACGTCCGCGTGGCGCTTGAGGCGCTGGCCGCGGGTGACCGCAGCCTGGATGCGAACCTGACCCCCAGAGTGGCGCTGCACCAGGTGTTCCACGCCATCTGGGGCAGCTCGGGCGCCCGCCTGGAGCGTGCGGACGACGACGGGCGCGATACGGCCGACGCGGCGACGCGGCGGTTGATGCGAATTGCGCCGCGGTCTCGTCAGGCCTTTCTGCTCACCGCCCTGGAGGGCTTCACCCCCAGCGAAGCGGCCCAGATCCTGGCGACGGATTTCCGCGAGATCGAGCAGCTGATCAGCGCCGCCCAAGCGGAGATCGACGCCGAACTGGCCACCGAAGTCTTGATCATCGAGGACGAGCCGGTGATCGCCGCCGATATCGAGGCGCTGGTCAAAGAGCTTGGCCACACCGTCCTCGACATCGCAGCCACGCGCGCCGAAGCGGTGGACGCCGTGACCCGCCGCACGCCCGGGCTGGTGCTGGCCGACATCCAGCTCGCCGACGGGTCGTCCGGAATTGACGCCGTGCGGGACATCCTGGCCCACCTGGACGTGCCGGTGATCTTTATCACCGCGTTCCCGGAGCGGCTGCTCACCGGCGAGCGGCCGGAGCCCACCTTCCTGATCACCAAGCCGTTCCAGCCGGAAACCGTGAAGGCGGCCATCGGCCAGGCGCTGTTCTTCCATCCCCGCCGGTCCAGCCGTCAGGCGGCGTAGACCCTATCGATCCTAGTGTTTTGACCAAAGCCAGTCGGGGAAAGGGTCCAGCCGAGGCCCGCGGCGAAAATAATCGCCGCGGGCAGGAACACCGGCGGCTCGACGACGTTATGTAATTGCGGAGGCGGCAGAGCCCCCCCCCGACTTGGTACCGGCCCCCCCGCCGGTACGCCGTCTCCGCACCCTCGCCCATTTGCAGTGTTACAGAGTTGGCGAAGCATTCGCCGCACCGCCCAAAGTCACCTCTTCGGGCGAGCGTTTCCGGCCAGGAAGGCGCTGATCGCCGTGGCGAGAAGCTGCGGATTGCGGATCGCCAACAGGCCGACGATGGCCGCGCCGCCCAGAGCGATCAGCGGCTTTTCCTTGGCGAAGTGCATCGCCCGCTGGACCGGACTCTCGTCTCGGCTGCGGTGTGCGCGCAATACCATCAGCAGCGTGAGGGCGACGATCAGGATCAGCAACGCCGCCAAACCGGCCACCGCCGCAGCCGCCCCGGCGGACCCCAGCGGATCGCGCAACAAGGCGTAGGCCGCAAACGCCGCCGCGATCACGGCGACGCCGGCGGCGGCGACCAAAGCCGCCGCCGCGGCGACCAGAAGGATCAGCCTTCGAATGATCAATGCCGCCGGCCGGTGGCCATCAGCAGCCCGATCAGCACTCCCACCCCGATCGCGGCGCCGGTGGCGGCCAGCGGTCGCTCACGCACCCGATTGGTGAGGTAGCGCTGGGCCTCCTCCAGTTGTTGGCTGGCGGTGTCGGCATAGGCGCGGCTCTGGGCGCGTAGCTGACCCAGCCCCTCCTCCACCACACCTTCGAACCTTTGGGAGGCTTCGGCGAAACTGCGCTGGGCGTCGCCGGCGAGCTTGGCGGCGGCGTCGGCGGCGCCGCGCGCGGCGGCCTTGGCATCTTCGGCGAGGTCAGCGGCGTTGGCGGTCATGGGGGGATCTCCAGCGGTGTTTCGCCCAGGTGTAGGGCTCGGGAAGCAAATGGTTGAACTCCGGAGATGTAGTCGTAGTTCCCTCCGGCGCAACGCCACGGCGGCCCGTGGGTGACAATATCTTAGCTAGTGCAATTACACTTCCTGTCGCTTAACAGCCCCGACGGTTCTATGGTCGGACCATGACCAATGACCCTCAGCGCGACGAGGCGCAAGGGGCGCGGCTGGGCCTGGCGCTCCAGGCGGCGGGCCTGGGCGCGTTCGACTGGGACCTGGCCGCCGACATAATCGTCGTCAGCCCGCTGATGGGGCGGATTCTGGGGTTGCCGCCAGGTCCAGTGGCGGCCCGGGCGGGTCGCACGCTCGATGCGTCCCTGCACCCCGATGACATCAAGGCCTCGCGCGCCGCCGCCGCGGCCCAGCTCGCGGCGGAGGAGCGCTATGCTGTCGAGGCCCGCCTGGCGCCGCGGCCCGACGGCGCGGTGCGATGGGTGCGGTTCGCCGGCCAACAGGTGCGCGACGCAGGCGGGACGCCGGTCTCCATCGTCGGCGTGGTGGAGGACATCACCCGCCGGCGCCAGGAGGAAGAGCGCAACGTCACCCTGATGGCTGAGCTGGACCACCGGGTGAAGAACGTGCTGGCCACCGTCCAGGCCCTGGCCGCCCAGACGGCGAAGCGCAGCGGTTCGCTGGACGGCTTCCTCACCACCTTCACCGGCCGCCTGCGGGCGCTGACCTCGGCCAACGAGCTGCTCACCGCGGCCCGTTGGCGCGGCGCCTCCATCGACAACCTGGCGGCGGCCGAGCTGAGCGCCCTGGCCCCGGGCCAGGCCCGCTGGGAGGGACCGGAGCTGTTCCTCACCCCCAGGGCCGCCAACGCCCTGGCGCTGGCCCTGCACGAACTGGGCGCCAACGCGCTGACGTTCGGGGCGCTGTCGGTGGAGTCCGGCCGCGTCGAGGTGCGCTGGACCGGACGGCCGGAAGGCGGCTTCGAACTGGTTTGGGCAGAGAGCGGCGGGCCGCCGGTGTCGCGGCCGTCGCACCGCGGCTTCGGCGCCACCCTGCTGGGCCAGGTGACCGGGCGTGAGCTCAACGGCGAGGTGACGGCGGACTTTACCCCCGCGGGGGTGCGGGTCCGCCTGCGCGCCGGCGCCGCGGCGGTGGTCGAGCGGCCCGACACCGCGCCTGCGGCCTCGGCGCCGATGCGCGAGGCGGAGGTCGCGACCCTCAGCGGGCCCGTGGTCCTCAGGGGCGCGCGGGTGCTGATCGTCGAGGATGCGGTGCTGCTGGCCCTGGAGCTGGAGACCGGCCTGCTGGAAGCCGGCGCGCGGGTGGTGGGCCCGGCCTATGAGCTCGAGGAGGGCATGGCGCTGCTCAGTCAGCCCATCGACGCGGCGGTGCTCGACGCCAACCTCAATGGCCGCTCGGTGATGCCGGTGGCGAGAGCCCTGTTCGAACGCGGCGTGCCCTTCGTCTTCGCCACCGGCTATGGCGAGGCCGGCGGCGCCCCGGCCGGCTTCGACGCCCCGATAATCCGCAAGCCCTATGAGGTCACCCAGGTGGCCGCGGCGTTGGCGCGGCTGCTGCGGGCGGCGTAGCGGGGGGTCAGTCCTCCTCGTCCGTATCCAGCTCGGCCACCAGCCGCTTCAGGCGCGCCACGTCCTGCGGCGACAGGGCCTGGCCGCGGCTCAGGTGGGCGACCAACGGGGTGAGTTGGCCGCCGAACAACCGGTCGAGCAGGCCGCGGCTTTCGGTGGTGAGATAGTCTTCGCGGCTGAGCAGGGCGCCATAAGTGGTGCGTCCGCCCTGGCGTTCGGATTTCAGCGCGCCCTTCTTGATCAGCCGGTGGATCAAGGTGCGCAGGGTGGCTTCGCCCCAGCCCTGGGCCGCGCCGACCTCGGCCAGCAGTTCCTCGACGCCCAGCGGGCCGCGCGCCCAGACCGCCTGCATCACCAGGCTCTCGGCGGTCGATATCCGCGGTGGGGCCATGGCGGCGTCAGGCCGCCGCGCGGCGGATCCTGGCTTCCAGGTCCCGTTCGCAGATCACCGCGACGCAGGACGCCATAAGGCCCAGCATCACCGCGAGGGCTGCTTCGGCGAGGCCCGGCGCCAGCACCGCGAAGGACGGGGTCGGACGGAAGTTGGCGATGCCGATGAAGCCGTGGAGGAAAACGTAGCTGGCCGTGAACAGTCCGAACGGCGTTCCCGCCGAGCGCACGATCCGCAGGCGGCCCAGCGCCGTGGCCAGGGATTTCGCGTCGCCCTTGCCGACGTTGCCGAGGCCGAGGGTCCAGATGACCAGGGAAGCCAAGGTGGCGATCAGCAAGGCCGCCATGACGATCTGCACCGGGAGAGCGGCGTCCGCGAAGATGCGGCCGAGGGTCAACCGCTCCGAGACCGGAACGATGGTGTAACCGCCGCTCGTCTGGGCGTAGGCCGGGTTGGCGATCAGGGCGGCTGAGGCGCTGATGACGAGGTGAGATATCCGCACGCGGATGCTCCTTATTACGTCTGTGGAAATATAGTTATTACAGATGTAACAATGCGAGTCAAGGCCGCCGAACAGCGGCGCCAGGGCAATGCGCGGACTGGCCGATCGCGACCGCCCCGCCACGCCGTCATAGGAATTGCACGGAAATCTTTGCCTTTGCGGCCCGGGTGTGATATTCTCGTTTTGTTCTCATCGTTCATCCCCCCTATAACCCCGCCGCCACGGGTGGCGGTCCCGCGCCGGCGCCTCGGTCGGCGCCAACCGGTTGGCGCCTTGTAATGGGGTCTCGAAGCTCTGGAGAATCTATAAGGATATGACAATACACATGAAAATGGCTGAGGCCCATGCCGCGAAACCGGCCCGGAAGGGCGCCGGCCGCCGGCTGAAAAAGATCCCGACCGGCGTAAGCCTCCAGGCGCCGCCCACTGGTATGAGTCAGGCGCTCGGGCCGTGATCACGCCCGGACGGCGGCGCGCCTCACACCACCCCCTTCGCCCGCAGTTCGGCGATCCGTTCCGGCCCGTAGCCGGCCACGTCCCGCAGCACTTCGTCAGTGTGCTGTCCCAGGGCCGGGCCCGGCCAGCGGACGCGGCCGGGGTTGGCGGGGAGCCTGGGGAACACGTTCTGCATCTTGATCGGGCCCAACACCGGGTGGTCGGTCTCGACGATTGAGTCCCGGGCGATGTACTGGGGGTCGGCCAGCATGTCCGGGGCGCGGTAGATGCGACCGCAGGGCACGCCCTCGGCCTCCAGCCGTTCGATCAGGGCGCTGAGGCTCTGGGTCGAGGTCCAGGCGGCGATGACGCCGTCCAGTTCGGCCTGGTGGGTTCCCCGGGCGGTGTGGTCGACGAATTTGGGGTCGTCCTTCAGCTGCGGGCGGCCCATCGCCTGGCAGAGGCGGGTGAAGACATTGTCGCCATTGCCGCCGATCAGGATCATCTCGCCGTCGGCGCAGGGGTAGGCGCTGGAGGGGGCGATGCCCGGCAGGATCGCGCCGGAGCGTTCGCGGACGTAGCCGGTGAGGTCGTATTCGGTGACCAGGTTCTCCATCACCGCCAGCACGCTCTCATAGAGGGCGACGTCGATCATCTGGCCGCGGCCGGTGGTTTCGCGAACGTGCATGGCCATCAGCACGCCCATCACCGCATGCATGGCCGCCAGGCTGTCGCCGATGGAGATGCCGGCCCGGGCCGGGGGGCGGTCCGGCTCGCCGATCACATGGCGCTGGCCGCCGAACGCCTCGCCGATCAGGCCATAGCCGGCGCGCCCGGCCAGGGGGCCGGTCTGGCCGTAGCCGGTGACCCGGGCCATGATCAGCCGCGGATTGTCCGCCGACAGCCGCTCCCAGCCCAGGCCCCACTTCT
>CAXNKO010000143.1:0-5818 GCA_964202685.1 Caulobacterales bacterium | reverse complement strand
CGGGGTCTTCTGTTTCTAGCAACGGAGACATAGCGATGACGAAGTTCATGACGCGATTTGTCAAGAACGAGTCCGGCGCTACGGCCATCGAATACGGTCTCATTGCCGCATTGATCGCTGTGGTGCTGATAAGCTCTCTTCAAGTTCTTGGTGGAAATATCGGGAACACGTTCAACGGCATCGGCGATGAGATGCCATAATAATTACCGGGACTACGTAGATTGTCTCAGTAAGTTTAGTGCAAACCCAGACTGGAAGGACTATCAAATGACCAAGTTTATCTCGCGTTTCGCCAAAGACGAATCCGGCGCCACGGCCATTGAATATGGTCTGATCGCCGCCCTGATCGCCCTGGTCCTCGTGACCGCCCTGGGCTCCAAGGTCGGCGACACGTTCAACGACGTTGCGGCCGAAATGCCGTAAGCCTGACGGCTTAGAAATAGCGGGGGCCGCGGTGCGCAAGCGCCGCGGCCCTTTCTTTTTGTTCCGCGTCGCATGGCAACGCTCTGTTCACCGGTTGCGGAGATGCTCCAGCCCCGCCGAGGTTCCGCATGCTCCACGTCCTGCAGCTTACGCTGGTTCTGATATTTCCCGCCCTGGTGGTCACCGGCGGCCTGCGCGATTTGACCAGTTTCATAATCCCCAACTGGATATCCCTGGCCCTGGTGGCGGGCTTCGCGCTGGCGGCGCCGGCGTGCGGCCTCGCCGCCGCGGAGATCGGACTCTGTTTCGCAGTCGGCGCGGCCGCGCTGGTGATCGGCATGGGCATGTTCGCCGCCGGCTGGATCGGTGGCGGCGACGCCAAGCTGCTTGCAGCGGCGGCGCTTTGGCTCGGGTGGCCGGCGAGCTTGAGCTTCATGGTCTTCGTAGGCCTGGCGGGCGGTGCGCTGGCCATGGGCCTGCTTAGCCTTCGATCCGGCTGGGTGCGACCCTTTCTCCCCGCCGGACCGCGCTGGTTCGGCCGACTGGTGGAGCCAAAGGGTGATGTTCCCTACGGCGTGGCCATCGCGGCCGGCGCGCTGGCGGCGTTTCCGGCCTCCCCGATCATGCGGGCGGCCGGCATATGGTGAGAGGGCCTTTAGCTGACGTTAACCGAGACCTCGCAAAGGTTGGGGAGCCGCGGAAGTCCGGCTCCTTGAAGCGCGCGCGCCTGTGAGAACCCACGGTCGCGGCCTGTCACCCGCCGGGCGGGAGCCGAGTTGAGACCATGGGCGCAGTCAGAATCGCCATAATCGCAGTCGCCGGCGTCGCCGCGATTGCGCTCGCGTTCCTGGTTCAGGGGATGATGTCGCCAAAGGCGCCGCCGGCCCAACAGGTCGTCGCCGCCGCGCCGCCCGCGCAGCCGATGGCCCAGGTCCTGGTCGCCAAGACCGATCTGCCGATCGGAAAGCGGCTCTCCGCCGCGGATCTCACCTGGCAGCCTTGGCCGGTTGCGGCGCTGAACGCCAATTTCATCACTGACGGCGCCGCGCCGGCGCCACCCCCCGAGGGCGCCGACAAGATCACCAAGAAGGCCGGCAAAGCGGCGACGGAAATGGTGATGGGCAACAGCGCCATCCAGGCTCTGGAAGGCGCGTTGGTCAAGGAGCCGTTCCTGGCCAACGAGCCAGTCACCGCCCGCAAGATCGTGCGCGCCGGTCAGACCGGCTTCATGGCGGTGGTGCTGCAGCCTGGCATGCGTGCGATCGCCATTCCGGTCTCGGCCGAAACCGGCGCGGGCGGCTTCATCCTCCCGGGAGACCGGGTCGATGTCCTGCAGGCCCATCCGGCCGAAAGCGGCGGCAAGGGCATCACCACCGAAGTCCTGATGACCAATTTGCGTGTCCTGGCCATCGACCAGACCACCGAGGCCGCCGCGGATGCGAAGGCCGCTGTCGGCGCCGTCGCCACGCTGGAGGTTCCCGCCGCCGACGCCGAGGTGCTGGCCCGCGGCAAGGCCCAGGGTGAAATGATCCTCACCTTGCGCTCCTACGCCGATATCGGCGGTCGCTCCGGCCGCGGCGGATACGGCGCCAGCTCAGAACAGACGGTCCGCATCGTCAGGGCCGGCACGGCAACCGAGGTGGCTGTCCGATGATCCGCAAGCTTGTCCTCCACGCGGTGCTCAGCGCCGCCGTCGCCATGTCCGGTCCGGTCCTGGCCGAAACCGTCCCGGCGCACGCCGCCGCGATGGCCGGCGGGGTGGCGTCCAGCGCCGCGGTGACCAGGGTCGACATTTCCGGGGGCGGCGCCTCCCAGGCATTGACCTTACCCCGTGGCAAGTCCGCCACGATCGAACTGCCCGCCAACGCGCGCGACGTGCTGGTGACCAACCCCTCGGTGGCGGAAGCGGTGCTTCGCTCGCCGCGCCGAATCTACGTCATGGGCATGAGATCGGGTCAGACCGACGCGGTGTTCTTCGACGCTGCAGGCCGTCGGATCCTGACCCTCGACATCCGGGTGGACCAGGACGTCTCGGCCCTGGCGCAGACCATCAACCGAGTCATTCCCGGCGCGCGGGTGCGCGTGGATTCCATGAACGACAGCGTAATCCTTTCCGGCCAGGTGATGAGCGCCGCCGATGTGGACCGAGCCGTCCAGGTGGCGCGCGCCAGCGTCGCCAGGCCGGAATTGGTGCTCAACATGCTGAGCATCGCCGGCAAGGACCAGGTGATGGTGAAGGTGCGCATCGTCGAAATGCAGCGCAGCGTCGTCAAGCAGCTGGGCATCGACACCAACGCGGTCCTGGGTCAGGTGGGCGAGGCGCAATATATGTTCAGCCGTAGCGCCACGTTCGGCGTCAACGGCTCGCTGCTGGGGGGTTTGACCGGCGGGCATCTCCTCGACACCACCAAGGGGCCAGTGATGCTGCGGCCCTGCGGCTATCCGCCGCCGAACGACTCCGTGCAGTGCGAATTCATCGCCCGCGATGGCTTCGCCGCCAGCAACTCCGATACCGCGACCGTCAAGAGCGGCCTGGCCGGTGACCCCGGACTGAACCAGGCCAGCGCCATGCTGAAGGCCTTCGAGCGGGTCGGGCTGGTGCGCACACTGGCCGAGCCCAACCTGACCGCGGTCTCCGGCGAGGCGGCCAAGTTCCTGGCTGGCGGCGAGTTCCCGGTCCCGGTGGGCCAGGACGACACCGGTCGGATCACCATCGAGTTCAAGCCGTTTGGCGTGGGGCTCGGATTCACCCCCGTCGTGATGACCGGCGGGCGCATCTCGCTGAAGATCTCCACCGAGGTTTCCGAACTGTCGCCCCAGGGGGCGTTTACGGTGAGCAACGGGGCCGGCGCGCCCGGCCTGACCATTCCGGCGCTGAACGTGCGTCGGGCCGAGACCACGGTGGAAATGCCGTCGGGCGGGGCGATGATGATCGCCGGCCTGCTGCGCGAGCAGACCCGCCAGAACATCGATTCCCTGCCCGGAATGATGAATCTGCCCGTGCTGGGGGCCTTGTTCCGCAGCCGGGACTATCTCGAAGGCGAGACCGAACTGGTGGTGATTGTCACCCCCTATATTGTGGCGCCGACCAATCCCAACGCCCTGCAGACTCCGGCCGACGGCTTCCGGGTCGCCAGCGATCCCGAGACGATCCTGCTGGGCCGTCTGAACCATGCCTACCGCACCAAGAAGTCCAAGCAGCCAGCCGCCGCCGAAGGCCCGACCTACCGCGGCCCTTACGGCTACGTGATCGAGTGAGCGCGCCGATGATCTCAAATCTCCACCGCGGATTCATTGTCGTCGGCCTCGCCGCCGTCGCCGCCGCCTGCGCCTCGCCGCCGGGCTACGACAAGAAGGCGCTGACGCCGACGCAGCATTACGCCGCCAAGGTCACCTCGCAGCCCGAGGAAGTGCGGCTGGCGGTGCACGCCCAGGGCCTCTCGCCCGCCCAGTCCGATGCGCTGGACAAGTTCGTCACCCTGTGGCGCGAGGACGAGGGTGGCATGATCGGCATCCAGGCGCCTCAGGAGGGCGTCGATCCGGCCGCGGCCTACCGCATGAGCGAGAGCGCCCGGAGCTTCCTGATCACCAAGGGCGTGCCGCCCCACCAGATCGAACTGGTGGGATACGCGCCGCAGAGCGCGGACAATCCGCCGCTGCTGGTGGGCTACCTCCGCTACAAGGCCGAGATTCCCAAGTGCGGGCAGAAATGGACCAGCATCACCTCGACCATGTCGAATTCCGTGCAGCCGAACTTTGGCTGTTCGGTCACGGCGAACATGGCCGCCCAGATCGCCGACCCCGCCGACCTGCTGGGTCCGCGTGAGATGACCCCACAGGACGCGTCACGGCGTCAGTTCGTCCTGGACAAGTATCGCAAGGGCGAGACCACATCGAGCGCGAAGGACGCCCAGGCCGACGGCGCCGTCTCGCGGGCGGTTAATTAGGCGAGCGCCAGAACATGAAGCCGCAATCAGCCACCGATCCCTTCGATATCAAGTTTGACGCCGATGCGGAGTTCGAGCCGCCAGCCGACGACGCCTGGCGCGACACGCCGGCCGATATCGATCAGCCTCAGCCATTCGCCGACCTGCCCGAAATCGGCGCCTCCACCGTCATCGCGGCCGACCCGGCCCCGCTGGCCCGTCCCAATCCGGTCCATGAGATCATGGCCGGGGCGGAGCAGGCGCTGGGCGACGTCTCCGTGCCGCGCATCACCGTCCACGCCTTCTACGTCACCGCGGAGACCGCCGAACTCGTCGAGCGCGCCGCCGGCGACCGGCGCATGGAGCGGGCGCTGACCAACATCCGGCCGGGCGGTCTGCGCGCCGCCCTGGAGACCTATCAGCAGCAGCCAACACCACCGCTCGTGCTTGTCGAAAGCCTGGACCCCGCGAACGAGCTGTTGGCCGGACTGGACGCTCTGGCGGAGGTCTGCGACCCGGGCACAAAGGTCGTCGTGATCGGCGCGGCCAACGACATCGCCCTCTATCGCGAGCTGATGCGCCGCGGGGTCAGCGAATATGTGGTGCCGCCCTTCGACGCCGTGACCATCGTGCGCGCCATCGCCAACCTCTATGCCGACCCGACCGCGCCGTTCGTCGGCCGTCAGGTGGCTTTCTGCGGCGCCAAGGGCGGGGCGGGCGCCTCGACGATCGCGCACAACATCGCCCACTCGATCACTGAACGGCTGCAGACCGGCGCGATCCTGGTCGATCTGGACCTGCCGTTCGGCACCGCCGGCCTCGATTTCAATCAGGACCCCTTGCAAGGGGTGGCCGACGCCCTGTCGCAGCCGGACAGGCTGGACCCGGTGCTGATGGAGCGGATGATGGCCCGTTGCACCGAGCGGCTGGCGCTGTTCACCGCGCCGGCGACCCTGGAGCAGGACTACGATATTTCGGCCGAAGCCTTCGAGGAGGTGACCCAGAAAATCCGCGGCTCGGCGCCGTTCGTGATCCTCGACCTGCCCCACGTCTGGACGGCCTGGAAGCGCAAGATCCTCGTCACCTCCGATGATCTGGTCATCGTCGCCACCCCGGACCTCGCCTCGCTGCGTAACGCCAAGAACATGATCGACCTGGTCCGCAAGGCGCGCCCGAACGACGCACCGCCCCGCCTGGTGCTGAATCAGGTCGGCGTGCCTGGCCGCCCGGAAATTCCGGCCAAGGACTTCGGCCAGGCGCTGGGGCTGACCCCGGCGATGGTGTTGCCCTTCGACGCCAAACTGTTCGGCCAGGCCGCCAACAACGGTCAGATGATCTCAGAACTGGGACCGAAATCGAAGGCCGCCGAGGCCCTCGATCAGCTTGCGCAGCAGATCGCCCGGCGTGAGCCGCCAGTCCAGGTCAAGAGCTCGTTTTTCGCCCGCCTCCTGAAGCGGAAGTAGGGTCAG